>JAIPIM010000254.1 GCA_021734725.1 Minisyncoccota bacterium
GCCTCCATTACCAGCCAGACCATCCTGGTCTGTTTTGTTTTTAACTCACTGGTAATATGGCACTTCCATTTATTAATACAATATATGTAAGCTTTAATATGTGTGTGTTATTAAACAGGTCCGCTTAATTAGGGCCTAGAAAGGCGCCATCGATACGGCCGCGTTTATAAGTCGTATGGAAACCGCCCCCATGCCGATGAGTCCCTGACCGACGAAATAGCCTGCGAGCAGGATCGGTGCGGTCTGAAGAAACGGTTTACGGCCGAATCGTTTATGGAAATAATACCGGGCTAGAAGCGCGCCGAAAAGTTCCATGAGAAGCCCGTGCGGCAATCCTTCGCCGAGTCCCCGTGCCATCCCGTAGATGAACATGGTCGGCAGTCCAAATATCGACAAGACAGTGAAAACAACAGTAGAAAACAGGAAGCCGACCCCAATGAATCCGGGATGCCACGATCTTTCGAACAGCGTCACGGCATCTTCACTGCCGGTTGTTGCCGACCACATAATCATTTGGGAACGTGCGCGCAGGTCCCAGATTTTCTGTGCATATGGATAGAGATCGGAGGGTATAGGCGAGTCCTGCCACAGAAAGCTCCAGAACACAAAGGAAAGCACGAAAATAAGAGGGGTAGTCAGCAACCATGCCTTCACCATGCTTGTGAACTTCGTTCCTGTCAGCTCAATTGTACGGAATTGCTGTGGCATATTGCCATAGTTTTCGATAGGGATCGGGGCAATCCAGGGGGCTACGCCTTTGGCCCCCGACAGTAGAATGAAGGCCTGCCTGACAAAGGGAATTTCCACATGCTGTCCGGCGATACCGGAGATGCGCGCATTAAGGTACGACACCAGGGGCGTGTACAGAAACGCGAACAGGATCAGAAACGTGATCGGGAAATCCGGTACCAGATACTTGCAGATGGCAATCATGGAAGCGGCGGCGAGGAAGTAACCGATGAAGCTCAGTTTCATGGACCAGTCGCCGCGGTTGACATTGGCCGAATACTCCGTAGACGTCATGCGACCGGATGTTTTCCGGCGCTTGGCGCGAATATCGCGGATCGAACGTCGTACCTGCCCCAGCGTCTGGTAGGTGCTCACTGCCGCGATACCCAGTGCTATACCTATATTTGTGCTGAAGTAGAAATCGACTTTGTTGGCAATTTGTGTATTGACGGTTTCCATGCCCGGTCGCCAACTGGTCAGGATGCCGGTGTGATAGAGGACAGGGTTTACAATGAACGTTATAAGGACGGATGAGGCCGACCCGAGAACCGCCCAGAAAGGGATGACGAATCCCAGCAGGATGAGGCCGACGTCAATAATAATGCCGGTGGCCGTGGCCGGCAGAATCGAATCGGTCACGCGTGTGAGGTCAAGCCACGGCAGCGGAATGACCATGATGGGTTTCTCTAAAAAGGCGCTTGAGACGGCCGGAATACCGACGCGCAGGATGCCAAACGCCAGACCGAGTACTGTACCGGTTGAAAAGGCTGTCCAGCGCCATGTACGTTCACCTTTTTCACCTTCGACCAAGGCCATAACGCCCTGCGCCCCGACCGGGGCCATGGGAAAGGGCAGGCGTTCGATATCCGATGTCAGCCGAAACAGGGCGAATCCCAGAGTGAATCGCTTGATAAAGCCGATGACAGTCATGTAAAACAGCAACAGGATGGGGATTGCCCAGTCGATATGGAAGAACGTTCGTTTTTCGATGGCGATGGAGTCCGGCGCGGGCGCGTACCAGCCTGGAAACTTACCGTAGAGGCCGACATCCTTGGCGGCATCCGACGTGACTAGGTACTGGCGCCAGATCATCTGGCCGAAGGGCCCCCCGGGGATAATGGCATTGCCACCGATCATGGCGCCGGCCACCATCAGGAGTATGACCATTTCGTTTTTGCTCATGGTACGCAGGGCCCGACGCATAATTTCGGAGAACACAATGACCGTAACCCACGTGGCTGCCTGATTAAGTTGGAGCCCCGCCAACAGACCCAGATAGATGGCACCGGGGAACATGAGGAGGCCGCAGAAAAGGGCGCCGGCCACGGACACCCAGGAGAAGCCTTCCCCAAACTCTTTCGGCGTTTCCACCAAGTCGCGATACAGCTCAAGTTCCGCATCGAGTCGGGTACCACCTTTGCGCTCGTTCTTTTCCGGAGCGGCGGGCTGGTCGTTTTTGATGCCTTCGTTGTCGTTACCCACGGTATTACCCTATGTGTTGTCCAAGATATTTTGTCCGCGCTCCAGGAGCTGAGCGCGCAATTCGTCCGTGACGGCACGCCACGTGAGGAACCGTTTTCTCAACAGACCGATGAATGCATGGCAGCAGCGTTCCCAGGACTCACTGTCTCCACTCCGCCGCGTCATGATTACGGTGGCGACGTTGTCGCCGGTGTCAGGATAGTGTCGCACAACAATGGTCACAGTCTGGCTGACACCCAGGTCGTAGGGTTTAAGCCAGGTGACGGTTTCGAGGCCGGTTGCAAATGTTCCGTTTTTCTCTTCCCGTACGAAGCATTGCGGATCGCTGCAGAAGAATTCCCCGGAACTTCCTTCTCCGAAATTTTCGAGCCAGTCCGAGAAGTACGGCAGGATGGCGATGCGGTCTCGATGATTGAACGTGAAAGGCAGGTCCAGTTCCATCACGTCGCCTTCGGCCGTACTCCGTTTGCGAGCCATCAGGTCGGCGGGTGCGGCCAGGCGAGCGGCCATTTTGGCCGGAAAAATGCTGGATGCATAGACCACGAGCATGATAATCACGGTGACCAGTACACTGGACAGCGATGAATAATTCAGCGTCAGACCGGCGGTCAGATCAAGCATGCGCAGTCCAGTGCCGATACTCTGTGCCAACAGATAACCGCCGACGGCGCCGACGACGGCATACACACTGGCTTCAGCGATGAAAAGAGCACGAATGTGCGAGGGCGAGAGGCCGACGGAATTGAACACATAGAGTTCGTTCTGCCGTTCATAGACGCTGCCTCGCATTGTATTCAGCACGGTCATGGCGGCAATAATGATGGGTAGGATAAGTCCTAACAGGCCTTCCAGGCTGCGCCGGCGGAACTTGCCGCCATAGAACGCAATGCCGTCGATCCCATAGTACGTGGGTTCGGCCGACCGTTCGAGGTGAGTGGTGATCATTGCTCTGGCGTCTTTGTAAGCGAGCCCTTGGAACGCGACAGCGACCGATGCCGTCATCGTTGTTGACGGCATTGAATCGGACGGTGTGATAATCACGCGGCTTCCCGGCAGGCGCGGGATGTCTTCGGGGACCTGGGTTGTTTCGTCACTGCTTGTCTGCTGTTGACGCTGGTCCGGACTGAGCAGTCCGAGTACATCCAGCGGCAACAGGGATTCGCCGTCCAGGTCCAGGACAGCGTCCATCTTGATCCCGTCAAAAATGCCGAGTACGTCGTATTCCCGGCTGCCGACAGTCACGGACACGGGTCCGTTCAGCAGGTCCGATTCACGGATGTTGAGCTCATCGGCAACTCGGCGCGGCAGGAAACAGGAGTACTCGGACGTGGTTTTGAACCATCGTTTTGAGGTAATCAGGGCGGTTGAGACGGGAGTAATACGTGTTTCGTCGGGCGTGAGCCCTAAAACGGCGTTAACCTGCGATTCATAGTCTTTGCCTTCGAATGTACGAATAACGTCATACTCCGCACGCTTCACGGCCTCCCCGCGCGGCGCGGAAAACGTCCCTCCCCAGTTTCGTGGGACGACCGTATGTTCCTTGCCGTAAAGTTCACGCAGTGGATTCAGCGAGCCGGCGACGTTTCTTAAATTGCGATCTCGTATAAAGAGACCGGTATAGGGGGCCTTGCCCACGGCGAATTCGACGTCAACCACATTCGTGGTCACAGACGTGAAACACAGCATCACAAAGGTGATGAGTATCAGGGTGGCGACGGTCAGCCCCGTTCGAACCGGTCGTCTGCGCATATGTCCCAGCCCGAGTACGAACGCGGTCATCAGCGCTCCGGCGCGCGAGACATCCGCAACTTCGGCACTTTTTCGCAGGCGCTGCTGAAGCTGTGCAATATTGTAGCGAAAGCGTCCGGCCACGAAGGTGCTGACCATGGCGGCCAGGGCAAAGGTGACGAATCCCAGGAGAATCATGTAGGAACTTCGCACCAATTCGTAGGCGGGATGGACAACTCGCAATGCCATGAAGAAAACGAGGAAAATCACGCCTTGATAGCAAATTTGCCATCGTAAGTCGGGGTGTCCTATCAGCAGTTTCTCCAGGAAAACGGCGAATGGGATTGCCAGCAGGAGATAGAAAAGGATGCCCAGTACAGCGTCCGACGCATTCTTGCGAATCACCGGGTGGATATTGGAACTGTAAGCGAGGGATTCCGAGGCTTTCTGTTTGGCCGGTATTATATCCCCTTTTTCGGCAAGGTCTCGCGCTTGTTCAGCGAGTTCAACAGCCTTTCGGTTGTACGAAAGAAGCATGTCGTCAGCCATATTGTATTTTTCCTGGAGATCCAGGCGACGTGAATTGACCTGCGCCATGCTGACGGCGGCATCCAGTTCGACATTATTTACACTGGAATAATCTGCCGCCAGGTAGCCTGGGCCCACGATCTCACTGCGATCGTTGATGTGGGCGCCGTCCGCGGGGCCTGCGGCGTTGAGAGCAAAGGCGCGAACGGTCATCAGGTTGGGGTTGTTCAGAGATCCTTTTTTGAACGTGAAATAAAGTTTTGTTTCAGGCGGTACATAGCATACATAGGTGCCGGCGGACTGTTCCGTCTTGTTATTTTCTGGGCGGGTCAGTCCTTTCGTGTCAATGAAATCGAACCCGGCGTAATGTCTGAACGTCGCCGGGTCCGTCATGGGAATGACCTGGACTGGTTTGGCACGAAAGAGGATGGGCATGGCCAAGGTGTTGTCATAGGTGGCAATCTTGACGTTTCGGACGCTGTACGGCGCCAGAGGGCCTGACTCCTTCATGGATAGTGTCCACCTGATTTCGCCGCTGGTCCGGTCGGTTATCGCCGCATCGATATCTATTGGGTTCGCATAGTCTTTCGAAAGCATTTCCCCCCAGACATTGGCGACTCGGAACTTGCCTTCCCAGTCCGCCGCAACACACAGATCTTTGCCAACGCCCAACGGTGCTTTGTACGGAGTGTTGTCAATTTCGAGCGGACCGATCCTCACAATGGCCCCGGGCATTTCCTGATCCGGCGTGAGATTCTCACCGCCCAGTTTGCTGAGAACCTGGCCTTCGATGGTGTGCAGATCACTCTGGAAGGAAATTGGCGCGACCTTGCCGTATCCGCGAGCGAACTGACTTGATACGGCGGTCAACAGTTGAGTCAGTGTCTCCAGGTCCTGGAGTGGGGTAGTTTTTTCTTCATCGGCTTGAATGTCTTTCAGATTATCCGGAGTCAGGATGTTGTCCAGCGTATCGAAAGGGGTGCCCATCCAGCGGCGTGAATCACTGATGGTGGAGAAGGTGAAAGACGGATGTCCGGCATGAAGGGGGGCCACCGAGTCCCAGTAGAAAAACACGTCTTGCAGTCGGGGAATGTAGGCCAGGCTGCTCGCGTCGCTGGCACGCAGTAGGTTGCGCGCTCTTCGCACGTCACGGCGTGTTTTGCTGAAATAGGGTTCCGCGGCCACTTCGTCGAGCTTGTCGGCGGCACTGGTTACCTGGTTGAATACTTCCGCGTCGGCCGGCATACACTGTGAGATGATGTCGGAATCGCCTGCGATCAAGCCGACGTTGCCGGATGCCGCGGTAATATCAATTCCAAGAAACAACTTACGGGCATGGCGGGCGAGAAAGCGTGAAAGTTCTCGTCGAGCTTTCGCGGCCGCCAGTCGATGTTCAAGCACGTTTACGCGGTCTTTTAGCGTCTCGGCGGTGCGTGACGGCAGATTATGCGTCATGAGATAGTCACGCCAGCGCAATTTCTGCTTGAGTTGTCCAATAGGGGTGGCGACCATTGCCATGAGCATGGCCTGTTGTTCCCTGGCCTTATTAAACGCGGTAAAGGTGGGTGCCTCGCCGCCCTGGGCGTCAGTGACGGGCATG
>JAIPIM010000255.1 GCA_021734725.1 Minisyncoccota bacterium
ATCAGCACGACAGTCGGCCTGTTCGCCTTTCAACAGTTCCGGGCTCATATAGCCCGCGTCCGGATATTCACCCGCCTGTTCGGTATGTTCATTCATTGCCGCCTCCCAAACGGCAGCCATACCAAAATCCGTAAGCTTAACCACATTTCCCGGGCCGAGTAAAATATTGGCGGGATTCAAATTATGATGGTGAACTCCTTCACGGTTGGCGGCTTCCAGACCGCGTGCAACCTGTTCCGCTATATGCAGACTCTGATCACAGGGCGGCGGCGCATCCGTTTGGTGCAACATGTCGCGCAACGAGAAATCCTCCATCAACTCCATGACCAAGTACGGAAGTTCCTTGAATGTCCCGCTGGAATAGATGGGGATAATGTTACTGTGGTTGAGCAAAGCAATGCGGCGCCCAAGCTTGAGGAAGTGCTCAACCAGCATCTCATTCTCGGCCAAATCCTCATCCAGCACTTTGATCGCGACCTCTCGGTCAAGCTTCAGGTCGAGTGCCCGGTAAACCCCTGCAAGGTGCGATTCGGAGAGCGGTTCCTCCAGAAGATACTGGCCAAATCGGTACGGAATCATGAGTTCAGACTTGCATGCCGGACACTCCACATGCTGGAAGGCAAGTACGTCAGACGCGTCCAGTTTCTGTCCGCAAGCAGGGCAAGCAACTTTCAGATTTGCCTGGGGGACACGACGGATCATAAGTGTATTGACCTGTGAGCGGGCAGTTGCTTGTCGCCCGATTGACATGCGCCGCACAAATCATGCACGACGTACCTCGATTAAACGGGATCTCCCGTGCTGGTACAATATCTCGTTGTCCCTGAAATTCAACGACCGCTAACAGCTCTGTGAGCAGCAAAAAAGTGTGTCTTTTTTCGTGTCCTGAGGCTTGCAATGTCGCTCGGGAAACGTACAGTACGTGTTCTGTTGTTTGTCCATGAGCACGACCCCATCGTCTAGAGGCCTAGGACACCGGGTTTTCATCCCGGCAACAGGGGTTCGAATCCCCTTGGGGTCGCCATTCCTCTGCCGCCCACCGGCAGGTACTTCCGATCGGCTCACGCTGCGGCCGTCATTCCAAGGGTTCCATCACAGCATCGGGTCCCACGGTCATCGTTGCATCGATGTCGCCGGCCGCGATGGTTTCCGGCACTACTATAATGTCCGCTGTAATTGGCCGGAAGCCACTGGGATCGAGCAAACTGCACCGAACCAAGGCGTGTTTGCCGCCATCAAGCGAGTCGAGGGGACCCTTTTCAAGCGGGATGCACACTTCAGTCTTCGCACCGGGCGGGCAGCTTATGTCCACATCGGCAAAACGACTCATGATGGTTGTATACCGTCCACCTCCATTTTGCTGGACCCGCAGGGTGCAGTCTTGTAGGTCAATTGCATTGTACTGGTTGTGCACGGTGAACCGAATCTCGGTATCCCCTTTGTTCCAGAGCAACCGTTGCGGGAACCAGACGGGACTGAACAGAACTCGCATAGCCCAAAAGAAAGGCTTGGGCAACAAGTCGGCGGTTACCACGCCCCAGTCCGCGCTCTCGGCCCAACGCACCCACCCCCAGGGATTACCGCCATCCGCGCTTCCCGCACCGGCACAGAGCCATGGGAAATATGCGCCTCCGAGACAGGTTGGCTCCTCGCGCATAAATCCCCATTCCCGTCGTAGGCGCTCTTCGAACGCCTGCAGGCTGCATTTACCGGACAGAGCATCCTCGGGAACATCACTGATAACCGAACCGTAGGGATGATAGAGAAGATCGGGTATTGCATTGAAAATGCCATATTCGCTACTGAACCAGACGCCGGACCATCCCCGTTCAAGTGCCTGCTCGCGGGTCGTCTGCACCATGTCGCCCGCCCAGCTGTTAGGATTCTCAACAATCCCTTCCTTCAGGAAACGTTTGATGAGATTGAAACTGTAATGGGTGTCGGCAACATCACCGACGCGAAGTTCGATAATGCCGTCAATCGCATTGGCTGGGCCGGGTGGCGGAAACATGGTTGGTCGACTTGGATCCAGCTGATTAACCAAGCCTTCAAACTGATGCAAGTGGTGCCATCCCGCTTCCGCGATCTCCGGAGTTTTAGGCATATTTTCATTCCCCACACTCCATATCATAACGGATGGATGGTGCCTGTCTCGTCGCACGCCGCTTTCGATCCTCATGAGCGCAGGTGGCATCCATTCCGGATCATGAATGTAATCGGTCCCCCAGTCCACCGGCAATTCCTGTACTAGGAATAGGCCAAGTTCGTCACAAAGATCAGCCAAGCATCGAGGCCCCAGAAAGTGTGTTCGGATTGCATTGACGTTAGCCCGTTTCATCAGTGTCAGATTCTGTCGTAACCAATCTTCAGGCGTGTACATCCCGTGCTCCGGATGAAACGTCAGATGGTTGACCCCACGGAATTTAACCGGTCGTCCGTTCAAAAATGCACCGTTCGGATGCAACTCCAGGCGTCGGAATCCCGTGCGGTAGACAATTTTTCGTGGCGGCTGGGCGTATGCTTTGCCGGACGCATGGGACGCACGCAGCATCCCCAGCACGACCTGGTATAGAGTTGGATACTCGTCGTTCCAAAGCTCCGGATGATCAATTGTGATGCTGACCGGAAGATCGGTTGATTCACCTGCCGGCACGGTTGCAGTCCCCACGGTTTCTCCCACGCTTCCCCCCGCATCGTCCACCACACGCACTGTCACCTCGGCTGACATGTCCTGCTCGACGCTATTCCGCACGGTGATGCTGCCCGACAGCGTCCCCCGGGTCAGATCCGTGTCCAGTTCACTGCGCAAGTAATAATCGGCGACATGGCATCGCTCGACTGCGAACAGGTAGGCCGGTTGAGCCAGGCCGGCAAACTCCAAGGCGTGCCGCACCATGTCCATCTGCACGAATTTATGTCGCCGAATCAGCCGCACTGCCACAACAGCGTCAGCGCCGGGGTTCACGAGATCGGTTACGTCGAACTCGACCGGAGTCAGGCCGCTCATATGGTCGCCGAGGGAATGTCCGTTGATAAAGAAACGGGCAGCTGGAAAGACTGCATCGAAGCGAAGAATGACCCGTTTTCCCGCCCACTCTTCCGGGACATGAACGCTTCGCCGTAACAGCGCACCGTCATCCGGATCGATATGCGTCAGCGTCACTCGGCTCCAATTAGGAATAGGTTTGCCTTCCGCGTCCGGATCCGCATAGAAGACTTTTCCTGGTTGTGCAACAGTGGCCCAGGCTGAGTCGTCCAGAGTTGGAGCCGCAAGGGCTGCTTCGCTTTGCGTTTCGAACGGCCATTTCTTCAGTTTCCAGTGGCCTTTGAGGCTGAGTGTCAAATCCGTGCTTTGGCATTGCGGCGTCTGCTGGGTTTGCGGTCTAGCTTGCATTGGGGCTCCTGCAATTGGCTTTTCGGGGTGTCTTTATGTTTCGTTTGCATTGACCTTCGATCCAGGCTCCTGCCTTCGGGCGTATGCCGAAGAACCGTGGATTTATTCTCAGTCGCGGCTCATGACGTTACACACGATCGAATCTCAGACAATAATGGCCCAGTGTCCAATGTCAAAAAGTCCCGAGAAACTCATGAAGGCCATCATGGTGTGAAGTGTACTGAAGGGGACAACTTTGAGGGATGGCTTGTTCTATGGCAAAGGGCTTGGCGCGGCACGGTGGATTTCAGTAAAGTGTATACGTCTGTTCCTGCTCCACTATCTCGACCTTGCGGACACCCGCTTCACGCAGGACATCTTTGAGGTGAATAAGTGCTTCCGGTTCACCGTGAACCAAGTATACGCAGCGCAATCGGTCCAAATCCATCTGGGCAATCTGATTTCTAATGTCTTGGTAATCGGCGTGTGCACTGAACGTGTTTAGTATTTTGACGCGGGCACGCCGTGGGTATGGGTTGCCAAAAATTTTCACTTCCTTACGGCGTTCTGCAAGAGAGCGTCCCAAGGTCCCTTCGGCCATAAATCCCACAATCAGGATGGTGTTTCTGACGTCAGTGATGTTGTTTTTCAAATGATGGAGAATCCGGCCGGCCTCGCACATCCCGCTGCTGGAGATAATGACGCATGGATCTGGGCGACCGTTCAGGAGTTTTGATTCACTTACGTCCGAGATGTAGTGTAGCCCTTCGAAGCCAAACGGATTTTTATGGTGCTCCAGAAAGGCTCGGTGTGTTGTCTCGTCGTAACATTCCTGATGGACGCGGAAAATGCCCGTAGCATTCACGGCCATGGGGCTGTCCACATAAATGTCCAGATCCGGGATCTGACCTTCGTCTTTGAGAAGATGGAAAAAGTACACTAGTTCCTGGGTGCGTCCAACGGCAAAGGAAGGGATAATAATTTTCCCGCCCTTGGCGGCGGTCTCCCGCACCACCTCACCGAGCTGGCGTTTGGCGTCTTCAATCGGGTCATGAAGTCGATCACCGTAGGTTCCCTCGCAAATGAGGTAATCCACGGCCGGAAGCGGGTCGGGGTCACGGAGAATCGGCATGCCCGGACGACCCAGATCTCCGGTGAAAGCGATGCGGCGATTATCATCCAGGTCCAGGGAAACGACAGAAGAACCAAGGATATGTCCCGCATCGAGAAACGTGCACTGAACGTCTCCCGGCAAAGGAAATGCGCGATGGTAACCGGCGGTCATGAAGCTGTTGACTGTATCCAATACATCACGCGCATCGTAAATCGGTTCGTAAGCATGTTTTTCAGGAGCTTTTCGTTGCAACCATTCGTAATCTTTGGCCATGATATGAGCCGAATCCATCATAATCAGATTGGCAATATCGCGGGTCGCCGACGTGGCATAGATCGCAGAAGGATATCCCCCCTTGATCAAGCTGGGCATATTCCCGCAGTGGTCAAAGTGGCCATGACTCAGGATGACTGCATTCAGTTGACGGGGATCGAACGGCAGTTTCTTGTTCCTCTCGTGAGTTGCTTTACGGTGCCCCTGGAACATGCCGCAATCAATCAGAAACTGTCGCCCGTTGATCCCCAGCAGATGCTTTGAACCGGTTACTTCTCGAGCCGCACCAAAGGACTGGAAAGAGATGGTCATTGTGTTATCTCCCGATGGTCTTTTTCGCGCATCATTTTTCGGAGTGACGCTTCGGAATGGTAAAAAAGAAAGTTGCTCCCTCACCTTGCTTGGATTCCACCCAAATACGGCCTCCATGCCGATCTACAACATGCTTACAGAAAGCCAGCCCTATACCGGTACCGGGATACTTGTCCCGCGCGTGAAGTCGGCGAAAAAGTTCAAATATCTTATCCTGATACTCTGGGGCAATACCGATGCCATTATCACGGCATGCAAACACCCACTCTCCGCCTTCACCGCGCGCCGATATCCGAATATCAGGAGGATGATCACCGTGAAATTTGATGGCATTGCTGATTAAATTCTGAAACAACTGTGTCAGCTGGGCGACGTCTGCCTGCACTGTCGGAAGGGGCTCAACCGTTATCACAGCCTGGCTTTCATCAATGGATGTTTTGAGATTGGCCAGTGCTCTTTGGGCAATCTCGTCACACGACGCTTCTTCGAAAGGCTGACCTTGCGTATCCACGCGCGAGTATGCCAGAAGGGCTTCAACCATTTCCCGTAAACGGCGCACGGCATCGTGGATATAATCAAGGAACTCTCGAGCCTCGCTATCGAGCTTATCTCCGGCGCGCTTCTCCAACAAGCTGGAGAAGCTTTCCACGGTTCGCAGCGGTTCCTGCAGGTCATGGGACGTGATATAAGCAAAGCGCTCCAATTGCTCATTGGAACGTTGCAATTCAGCCGTACGTTCTTTGACTGTATTTTCCAGCCGGTCCCGGTGTCGCTGCAACTTCTGCTGGGCAGCTTGTCGCGCGCGATTTTCGTGTTGGAGTTCACGGATGGTGATCCCTATCGCCTCTTTCATCTGCGCCAAACTGTGAGAGAGTGAGCGTACTTCCGCGCCGCCCTTTTTCTCTTCCATCGTCTCCTCGTTCAGCCGTCCTTGA
>JAIPIM010000256.1 GCA_021734725.1 Minisyncoccota bacterium
TTCCTCATTTTCCTTCATAAAGTTCAAGATACCGATCTGCACCCCCTGGTCCACGCGGTCGGCAAGGTTGAGCAACCCCAATTGAAGCCCGTTCAAGTCACCGGCAAAATTGACCCAGCCGGTCTGCAGTCCTTTACAGCTGCCGCCGGCGTAATTCACGCACCCGCTTTGCCAACCCAGGAAATCCTGTTTGTTGTAGTTGATTGCGGCCCACTGGACACCTTTATAGCTGTCCGCGTAATTGAGCAGCCAACTCCAGGTGAATCCTGAGCTATCACCCGTCGATCCGTTCGCCAGGCCCAGTGCCAATGCTCGCTGAGGATTCTCTCCCCATATACTCAACACCAACCCCTCGATCATGACATCACTGCCGTGAATCGCGATATCCGGTGTCAGGCTGGCCTGAAACGGCTCGGCCGCAAACACACTGCTCGTCCACAGAACCACGACTGCAAAAGCAAGTACCTTCTTCATGATTTTCTCCTTTTCCTCATTGGTTTCGTACCACTGTGAACGCCCGATTTGTTATCTATGCGTTCACAAACTTACGAACTAACTATACGCCTTCGTGTTTCCCAGGTCAAATCGCGGTTCCTCCCATCCAAGGTTCCAAGGAACGGTTGAAAGCTGCTATGATGTAACATGAAAGAGAGGGGCGTGTTATGGCCTTTGAGTAAATACGTTCACGGAGCGTTGCCGGCACCCAAGTAAAGCGGGTCCTTGTCACGCCGTAGCAAGCGTGGCACGAAGGCGGATCCCGGCTCGCCCATGCGCCTGTGCGGCCCCGTGAGGACCGCGTTGCCGGGCTGGCGCACCACACATCAACCCCTGGTCCGTAACAAACTAATTTGTCAACCGCCATACCGCGCCAGCAACTACACCCATTACTGCATACCCCACCTTGAAGCGGCCTCCTCACACCATATCTTAAGCACATGGACCAAAACAAATACACAATGATCCAGTGGATGGTGATGGTATTCGCGCTGGCACTCCTTACCGCGGCCGTCCTGCCTATTTACCGTGCGTACGTGATCCGAGCGTGCGAAAAAGAGATGATCGAAGTATTGAGCTATGTGAAACTGGCCCAGGACAAGTACTGTGCCGCGCACGGCCACTACGCGGGCAAAGATGAATTGCATCCTGTCACGGAAGACGTTGGACTGGGGTTGTCCGAGGAGGATTTCCCAAAGGTGAGATACGTCAAGTACGACGACCTCCTGATGTCCGTCAACTATCCCAAAGCCGACAAATTTCTGCTGATCTGGCTGTCGCCTGACGTCAACGTTCTGGGTGCCGAAATCCCCAGTATTGCCATGGATCAGGCCGGACATGTCTACCATAGCGACGACGCCGAGTCAGGAAGCTGGCGCCCCGCTTATCCACATCTGGAAGAGTGAACCATCGCCGCGGATTTCGCTTTCAGCGCGAAGCTCACGCTTGATGCGCGAAAACAAAGCTGTAGATTCACGTACAAACAGAATGACCATCATCCCATTTTCGCGACCTCTGGGATGATCGTGACACAATCCCGAGCAAGAAGAAGGGACCCCGCCATGAGTTCGCCCCGTGCCAAAGTATTTATGTACAGCCACACGCATTGGGATCGCGAATGGTACCTCAGCCAGACGCAATTCCAATACCGGCTGATACGAACGCTTGACGAGATCGTTGAGGTCCTCCTGGCCGACAACAGCTTCGAGACTTTTGTTTTGGACGGCCAGACGAGTATTGTCGAGGATTATCTCGATCTGCGTCCCGAACGACGCGAGCTGTTGACTCAACTGATCTCCGACGGCAAGATCGTCATCGGCCCCTGGTTCACCATGCCGGACATGTTTCTCCCGGACGGCGAGGCGCTTGTCCGCAATCTTCTGCGCGGATATCGGGACTGCCGGGCTTTCGGCGGCCGGTTCCCCAACACAGGCTACGTTCCAGACAGCTTCGGTCATATCGAACAGGTGCCGCAGATTTTGCGTGGCGTCGGGATCGACAATTATGTCTTCAGCCGCGGCCGCCCCGCGTCCATCGCCCAGGACCGGGGATGGAAACGCGAGTTCATATGGCAAGCTCCGGACGGCAGCAAACTGTTCGCCCTTCCCATCTGCACCAGTTATACCGAAGGGAAATACCTGCCCGGGCCGGACAATCCCGAGACCTTGCGCGAGCGGGTTCAAAAAGTCATTGACCTCGAGCGTAATTCACATCGCACGGACATTGCTCTACTCCCGCATGGTGCCGACCATTCGTGGTTGCAGCGCAATGTTGCGGAGATCATTGACGCCATTCCGCGACTTATGCCCGAGATCGAATTTCATCACGGATCGTTGCAGGACGCCGTGGATGCGTGGAAGGGGGCCATCCCCGACGGTTTGTCCACGTACTCGGGACAACTGCGGGGACGCCTGACGCTCCAGGAACTTCACGGGACATTGTCGAGCCGTATCGATAACAAACTCATGAATGAATCGGCGCAAATGCACCTGGAAAACTTAGCGGAACCGCTGCATGCCGTAGCGCACATGTTCGGACGGCAGAGCACGCCATGGTTCTTCAAGAAAGCATGGGAACTGTTGTTTCAAAATCATGCTCACGATTCCATTTGCGGTTGCAGCCGGGACCGCGTGCATACGGATGTCAATACAAGATTCCGTGAAGTCATTGAGCTGAGTACCGATATCGCCGATTCCGCTCTGGACTATCTGAACAGTCCGGCGCGACGCGATGCCGTTCCCACGCTTATCGTTTACGCTGGCCTCAACGGCGGCAACCAGGTTGTCGATTTCCTGATAAAACTGGAGGAAAAGCCCGACGGCCAATGCTGTTTCGCGGACGAGAGCGGGACCCGACACTGTCTTCAGTGGACAAGCATGATTCCATTGAAAGTGCAACACGGCGAGGCGTTTCTTCACTACTGGGAATGCCGTGGCTGCGTCTACATCCCCGACTTGAAGCCCTGTGAAGTACGAAAGCTTGTTTTCCGGGCCGGACAGTCGGGCACCCTCCCCTGCCCCGGGGTGGAGACAATCGCGGACAACTCATTGACCAATGGGCTGCTGCAAGTCCATGTCAATGCGAACGGCACCGTTAATTTGCGAAACGCCAAGACCGGGTGGACCGCGAAAAACACTCATTACTTTGTTCAGGAAGGCGATCAAGGCGGGGGCTATCATTTCGAACCGATCCCGAACGACCACCGCCGAGATACGCGTGAGCAAAAAGCCGAGGTCAAAGTGCTTGCCAAGGGACCCCTTCGCGGCCGGGTGGAAGTCAGCACCAAGTTGCGCGTGCCCGCCCGGCTGGACCACAAGACAGGGAAGCGGACCGGGCAGCGTACTCTCCCGGTACAGACGATTTTCACGGTAGAAGCCGGCAGCCCATTGGTTAAATGCCATACGTGTATCGAAAATACTGCTGGAAACCAGCGCATCCGGCTTGCTCTTCCCACTGGCCTGAACACCCGGACCGTTCATGCTGACGCCAGCTTCGCGGTCCACGCTAACGCCGTTGATAAATGGCCCGCCGACGCGGGACAGAACTTTCATCCCATGCGCAACTTTGTCAGCATCCACGAACAGGAAAACGGTCTGGCGTTCTTGGGGAAGGGGCTTCACGAATACGAGATCGTACCGACAAACGCCGGCACACGGCTGGAAGTCACATTCCTGCGTTCCTTCGACTTCGTCATGCTCTGCTGCACGTGGGCAACTCCGGAAGCGCAACTGATGCGCCCTCTGGATTACGACTACGCGTTGACCCTGCATGAGCGTGACTGGAACAAGGCCCAACTTCCCGGCCTGGCGGCGGCATTTCGTAATCCGCCGGTCGCCTTGGTGCACGGGGATTTCGCTTTCCCGAATGAACACGAACCGCACACGACAGTCGGGTATTACGCACAGTTGCCGGATGGCGAAATACCGGTTGATTCGAACCGTTCGACCTGGAAGCTTTACAATGCGCACCGCGATGGCTGGCGCAGGGTGGAACGGGAGCGCTTTGTACAAGGCGAGATCGACAACCGCATCCTTCCGTTCGAGATAGACGGAAGCAAGCTGGTCATCTCCGCGTTCAAGGAAAGTGAAGACGGCAACGGACAAATTCTGCGATTCTGGAGTTATGAGGGTACGCCGCAAACCGTTTGCGTTAGGGCATCCACCCCGAACGCGAACCTTGTACGCTGCAATCTCCTGGAACAGCCCCAGTCGACTACCGAATCGAACAGCGGCAGCCTGGAGTTGACGATTAAACCGTTTGAAATCGCTACGGTGAAGATGACACCGACACGTAAGTAGGGAGGCAAGGCTGTTTCATTCTATGGATTGAGTGCCGTCCATGAACAGTGGCACGGGGCGGCCCGCACCGTGAGCCATCTCGGCTGGGGACCATCCGAGCCACTTAAGGCCTCCGCATGACTGAGAATGAAACAGCTCTGGCAGGGCGCGTCTCCAGACCCGCGGGTGCGCCGGTTTGCGGCCCGGAGGACCGCGTTACTGCCGGCGCATTGTGTACCTGACGCATCAGGACGAAAGCGAAAGCGACCACTGGTTGGCCGTGCAGGCCTTGCCGTCTGCCGAATAGAAACTGGGGACATCAGTGCGCGCGGCAACATCCAGCCATGCCGCGTTCGATGCCGAGGCCCGCACGTTCCAGCCGAAGTCCTTGACGTCCACTTCGATGGCGGCATCCGACATCTCCCGCACCAGCTGCATCGGGTCGTTGACTTCACTCAGGTCCACGACCCGCATGAACATCCCGCAGAACACGGCTGTTTCCAGTTCACTGACGCGCACACCGGATTTCTCCGCCGTGGCATGCAGAATCATTTCGCCATCCTCTTCGGCGTCGATGACCAAACTCGCGGGTGTCCCCGATGCACCGAAAAAGCGGAACCCGGCAAGAACCGAGCGGGTGCGTACAATCAGCACCGGTTCAGCGATTTGGCCGCCAGGCGTGATCTTGCCTTCCTCCGTGTAAAGGTCGACATCGTCGGGGGCACCAAGCTCCAGGCGATAACCGGGCTGGAAATCGGCGTTGCGGTTAAGATCTCCCGGCTGTCCCGACCACAGTCGCGTCAGCGACCCGCGCCGGTCATTCCGTTGCTGCGTTTCGAACGCCGGCTGAGTTTCGACCAGCCATACGCTGGCCGTCAAAAGGTTCCCTTCATGCTGTTGTGACCAATGACCGTGGACGGAGTTCGTTCTGTTTTCCACCATCACCGGAATACTGCATCGCTTCGACGTGTCATTCTTGTATGCCAGCAGAAAGGGGACCTCATGCCCGAACAGCCGCGCGGACCCCGTCACGCTGCCGAGAGCAAACCGCTTGTCCAGGTAATTGGTGCGAGAAAAGTCGGGCGTACTTTCCGACGTCTGCCGCGGTAATGCAAGGTCTCGTCCCATCGGCAGAAGGTCTTCAGGCCCCACCGGAACGCCAAGCCACAAGCCCCACTCGTCTTCGGCTCCCGGTGTACCGAGAACCCGCTTGAGTAATGCATAAATACCGGCATTCCCGCCGGTCCGCCGGTTACCTTCGTATGCTCGCGACATCGGTCCGGTGAGCATGCCGACTCCCGGATGATAATTCAACACCGCATCCGTGATCAAGTGACGCATTGCGGCCCTTACTTCGCGAAGCAACGCCTCGGGCGCGTCGGTTGTCAGGATCATGGCCAAGGCATCGATCTGCACTCGGGTATATGGTGGCGAATTGTACTCAGTGATCATGCCAAGGCGGGCGGTATGGTTTCGCCATTCCTCCCAATCCCAGCAGGCAATAGCACGCATTCGTGCATCGTCCATGACGTCCGCAACCATCAATTTTGCCGCAATGTTCAGGAGGTGGATATTGGTGTAGCCCCATGTACAGCGGTGACCGTTCAGAGCAATCCGGGCTTTATCCAGCACGGCAAGTGCTTTATCATGCAAGGCGTCAGGCATCGCGTTGCCGCGGTGTTTCAGAAGATAACAGAGTTTCGGCACACCAAACGAGGTG
>JAIPIM010000257.1 GCA_021734725.1 Minisyncoccota bacterium
ACCCGCGGACCTACTCGAGGACAGCTTTGATCCGGCGCACTCCGCGGCTGGAACTTTCTTCCTTGCGAATTCTAAATTTCCCTAGGTCACCCGTCCGTTTGGCGTGCGGCCCTCCGCAGACTTCCATACTGAAGTTACCGATGCTGTACACCTTCACACGCTCACCATACCGGTCACCGAACAACCCAATGGCCCCGCTGTCTTGAGCATCCTTCAACGTCATCTCTTCGCTGTCAATCGGCAGGTCATCGTTAATGACGTCATTGACAATCGATTCCACCCGCTTCAGTTCTTCCGGGGTGACTTTTTGGGGATGCGTGAAATCGAATCGCAAACGTTTGGCCGTAATGTTGCTCCCCGCCTGCTTGACATGGTCCCCCAACACACGCCGTAATGCGGCGTGCAAGAGATGGGTCGCCGTATGCAGTGCCGTCGTTCGCTCGGACTGGTCAGCCAGGCCGCCCTTGAATTTCTGTTCGGCTCCTTTACGCGATTTCTCCTGATGCTTTCTGAACGCCGCATCAAACCCCTTCGTGTCTACGTCGAATCCTCGTTCCCTGGCCATCTCCACCGTCAATTCGAGAGGGAACCCAAAGGTCTCATAGAGATAAAATGCTTTGCGCCCACTGACAACCTTCCTGTCTACATGAGGCGGGAACGACTCAATGAGCTTATTGAACTCTCGGGTGCCACGCTCCAAAGTTGCACTGAATTGCCCTTCCTCCCGGCTCATTTCTTCACGAATGAACCCTTCGTTCTGCTTGAGTTCACAGTATACATCACCATACTCCCGGATGACACAGTCGGCCAAGCGGACCGCGAAAGAACCGCGAACTCCAAGCATACGCGCCTCCCGAATTGCCCGCCGGATCAAGCGCCGTAATATGTATGCCTGGTCAACATTGCCTGGACGGACACCGTCTCCCATCAAGAACGTCGCGGCACGCATGTGTTCGGCCACAATGCGCCCGCTGCGCGTCGCTTCTGGATTCTGTTGCCCGCTGATTTCCGTAATGGTCCGAAAGAGCGGGGCAAACAATTCCGTCTCGTAGGCGCTTTTCTTGCCCTGCAAGACGGCTGCCACCCGTTCGACCCCCATGCCCGTGTCGACATTTTTCTGCTTGAGCGGTTCGTACCGACCCTCGGCCGTCTTGTTGTACTGCATGAAGACATCGTTCCAGATCTCAACGAATTTGCCGCAATTGCAGGTAATCCCGCACTCCGCGCCACAAGGTGGCTGCTCGAGCTCGACAAACATTTCAGTGTCCGGCCCGCAGGGGCCAGTCTCCCCGGCAGGCCCCCACCAGTTGTCTTTTTTCCCCAGAAAAACAATGCGGTCCTCAGGGATCCCCAGGTCTCGCCATGCTTGCGCGGCCTCTTCATCACGCGGGGCATCCGCGTCACCGGCAAAACACGAAACCCATAAACGATCCTGCGTAAGTCCCAGTACATCGGTCAGAAACTCATAGCTGTACCGAATGGCCTCTTCCTTGAAATAATCGCCCAACGACCAGTTGCCCAGCATCTCGAAGAACGTCAAGTGAGTCGTGTCTCCAACTTCCTCAATATCCCCGGTTCGCAAACATTTCTGGACGTTTACAAGGCGTGTACCGGCCGGGTGCTTTTCCCCCAGAAGGAAAGGGACCAGAGGGTGCATGCCGGCCGTGGTGAAAAGAACGGTGGGATCATTCTCTGGAACCAGCGGTGCACTTTTAATTTCAGCGTGGCCGCGCGCCTTGAAGAAATCGATGTAAGTCTTTCGGAGCTTTCGTGCGTTCATCAGTCTTTTCACATCTGTATTAATAATCAAAAACTATAATGTACACCCTTGCGGCAGGCTATCAATGTTAGCGCCTCAGCTCAGCAGATACTGCAAGTCCTCCGCCGTCAGACGTTGCGGGATACCCGCGGCCTCGGCGTCCTGCATGACGTCCGCGAAAAGCTCCGCTTTCTGACGCTGCAGGGTCAGCACATTTTCCTCAACCGTCCCCGCCGCCACCAGACGATAAGCAATCACCGGCTTATCCTGCCCGATGCGGTGAGTACGGTCAATGGCCTGACGCTCAACCGCCGGGTTCCACCACGGATCGTACAAAAAGACGTAATCGGCCTTGGTCAACGTCAGCCCCGTCCCCGCGGCCTTCAGGCTCAATAGGAAAACCTGCGGATCGTCGCTGCCGTTGAATGCCTCCACAGCCCGCCGGCGAGCAACCGAAGACATTGCACCGGTAATCGTCAAGGATGACAACCCCGCGTCGTTCAACGATTCTTCGATCAGTGACAGCATGCTGGTAAACTGACTGAACACCAGGGCGCTGTGACCTTCACCCAGAATCTCGTCAAGCATTTCCAGTAAGGTGTCAAGCTTTGCCGAACCAGCTCCATTGCCCACTCCATCACGCAACAGCCGGGGGTCACAGCACAACTGCCGCAGCCGGGTCAGCGCGGCCAACACCTCCAGAGGCCCCTTCTCGGCAGCAGCTTTGCGTGCCCTGACACGCTCGCGCTCGTATACTTTTTGCTGCTCGTTGTCAAGCGTAATTTTCAGTGTTTCTTCCGTGCGGGGCGGAAGTTCGGGTGCCACCACCTCTTTCGTGCGGCGCAGCACGACGGGAGCAATGCGTTGGGCCAATCGCCGGCCAGCCAGAGGATCGGAATCGAACATCGCCTGGAAGTCCGCCAGTGAACCGAGAAAACCGCTGTTCAAAAAGTCCATAATGGACCATAAATCGAGCAAACGGTTTTCCACCGGTGTTCCTGTCAGTGCCAGTGTCCTGTCGGCTTGCAGCGATTTTACGGCCCGCGTAACCTGCGCCCGCGGATTCTTGATGTACTGGGCCTCATCGAGTACCACATAGGAGAACTTGTGTGCCCGAAGGCCCCGGATATCTTGCCGGACGATGGCGTAGTTTGCAACGAGCACGTCCCAATCGGTTCCGGACAGCACCTCGGCGCGTTCGTCGGGGGATCCCATGTACGGGGAACAACGGAGGTTAGGGCAGAACTTGTCGGCCTCATCGAGCCAAACAGAAACAACCGAGGCGGGACAGACAACAAGCGTTCTCCCGCCGGTTTTGTGTGCGGGATCCGATGTACACGCACTCAGCAGTGCCAGTACCTGGACTGTCTTGCCCAAGCCCATATCGTCCGCCAAGATCGGACCGACGTTGTGCGCCCATCGGTCCGCAAGAAAATCGAACCCTGTCACCTGGTAAGGCCTAAGCACATTCTGGAATTGACCGGGCAGGGATACCGTCTCCGGCTCGGGCTCGGTGACCAGCCGTTCGGCAAAGGACTCCGAGGCATCACCGGCCTGGGCACACAAGTCCCGGGCTGCCCGCTGTAACAACCGGCGTGCTTCCGGCCGGAACAGGCGCTGGCAGTCAATGTCTTGCAATCCAAGTTCATCCAGTGCCGCACGCATGCCGGCGACAGCCTCACCATCCAATCGCAGCCAGTGCCCGGACTGAGTTCGAACAACCGATTGTTTACGCGCCACGGCATCTCTCATTTCGTGGGCGCTCAGGCGACTTCCGTCCCCCTCCCAACGCACCCGGATATCCACGAAGGCACCCCTGTCTTCAGCGTCAAGTACGGGCACAAAACGAGGCGGATGACTCAACAGCAAGTCCAGGTCGGGCGCGGCCTGACGCTCCACTCGAGGGGGAAGCTTTTCCCAAGCCTCGGCAAACGCCGCAATCGTGGCCGGCGCCCCGGCGAGACGCAACCAGCCGCGTTCGTCCGCATGGAACGGCAGATCCCGCATCAATTGACGCACGTCCTGCAATTCTTCGGACGTGTAGGTTGTAATCACAAAGCGGTCTTTTTCTTCCCGAATGTCACTGGCCGCGGTCAGCGTATCCAACTGTACAACCGCACCGCTTACCGTCGGGAGAACGAGTATGTCCGCACCGTCCGCCCGGGCCTCAAGCCGCACGGTTCCCGCTGATTCGCGACGTTCCACAACAGGCCCAAACACCAAGTCCAGCCTTCCGTGAAGCAACGCCGGAAGGTGCGCACACACATGGCGACGATCCATGCGCGGCGTTTTCCGGGAAAACACCTCGCAAATGAACTCCCACGGGAAGGGCGGATCGAGCGTCAACAGCTCGCCGTCCAAAACAGCTTCGCGCTGTCCCGATGCCAAGCGTTCAAAGATCTCATGGAACAGATACCGCCGGCCGCTCGTTGACGTCACACGTAAAGCGATGCCGACTTTCTCCCCTTCGTCCGTCAACTCAATATGCATGCGGGCAGCCTGGGCATCGTGCATCAATATTTTCTGGCTGTCGCGCTCGATGAAGCGCCCCGGAATATCACTCCATGTATTCACCCACGCATCGAACTGCCGACGGCTGAGTTTTAGCAACTGCAGGTTTTGACGCAACGCGGACGTGCGGCGTAAACGGTCGACACACCATCCTAAAAAGCGCCGATCCTCTTCGGACCAAACCGTGCGGGCGGCGGAACTGTGACGGGCCTGCATGCCGAGATTGTAAAGCTGCTGCAACCGCAGAAGCGTCCGGCGCTCGTCCTCGAAAAGGTAGAACCGCAGGCTTGCCCGGCCGGGAGCGTGGTGAAAATCGACCTCCACTTCAAGTTTCTTGGCGCGCTCGTGAGAGTGGTCGACGGTCGCGCCAAAGAGGGGCAGTTGATGGAGAGGCTTGTCCGCCGACGCCCGTGGAGGTTGCCTCCTGGACGCCTGTTCTTTTTTTTTCGGCTTGACATCGCCTTGCTTGCGCAACCAGTTCTCCCGGTTGGCAATCTCCTGGAAAATGCGGGCCGCGGCATAGGCATGCGCGCAGCGGTCGTGCCGGTAACCGCAACTGCAGTTGCGTCGCCACCGACCGTTCGCCCATTGCCAGGTCACTCGCTGTCGCCCCACCTCTACAATCAACCGCTCGTCGGTCCACCTGCATTTGAGTGTTCCGCCCCCTTGGTGAATGACGCGATAAGCATACCGGCGAATACCCTCCGGGAACAGTTCTTCCAGTACGTCGTCGGACGGCCAGTCGGTCAGCCATGCCGGCGGGGTCTTGGAGTATGAGAATGGAAGGTTCATTGGACGGCTGATAGTTTAAGGCTGAAGGCTGAAATGTGAAACCTGAAAAGCGAACCTGTTTGCTTGGTCCTGAATCCGGACATGTTCCGTGGTGCCGCGGATAGTATCAATCCCTGCTGTTTTCGGCCGGCTTGAACTTCTCCTTCATCATTGTCAGGTAATCCCGCGCCACGTCGGCCGATGCAGGACGCAACGCGTTGACATCGTCGGTCTCCGTCTTGTAGTCAGCGGGAATCTCATTAAGAAAAGGTGACATACGACGGGTCGTCCGAGCTCCCCGGATCCGACGCTGGTCAGCATGGAGCACTGCCAGTTCATCCTGCGCACGGGTGATTGCAACGTAGAACAGCCGCCGCTCCTCCTCAAGCGTACCTTCCTCGAGCGACCGCCGGTGAGGAAAAAGACCATACTCCATGCCTGTCAGGACAACCACGGGAAATTCCAGTCCTTTGGCCGCATGCACCGTCATCAAAGTGACCGCGTCTTCTCCATCTTCCTCTTCAATCTTGTCGTTGTCATCCATTAACGTGAACGCCTCCAGAAAACGGTGCAGAGAAGCGTCAGGGGTGCGCTCTTCGAACTCCGCCACCTGACTGAAAAACTCGAAGACATTTTCCTGGCGGCGCAGCGCATCCGCACGCGGCTTGTACATTTTACCAAGGCCATCGGTATAGCCCACCGCACCAAATAAGTCCCTGACCGCAACCGCCAAGCCGCCGCCTCGCACCTGGTCACGGCAAGCCTCGAAAGAAGCAGCCAACCCTCGAACGTTAGCCGCCGCAGCCGCGGGAAGCTCCCCAAGATAATCCGGATGAGTCAGAAGCTCCTGCAACGGCAATCCGCTGACCCGCCCAAGATCCTGCAGACGCTCCACCGCTTTCATCCCAAGACCGCGTGGCGGGACGTTCAATATA
>JAIPIM010000258.1 GCA_021734725.1 Minisyncoccota bacterium
GTATCTCCGGAAGGCGTCCCAGAAGCTCAACCATTTCTGCGCGGTCGATCAGCTCCATACCACCCTTCGCCCCATGAATCCCGGCAAGAAAGTCATCCGGGACAAAGGCCAAGTGGTCTACGAGGGCCGACCCGACGCCGACGACACCCGACGGCTGTGTTTTGTCGTTGGAAGCGGTCATGTCAAATTGGCCGCCTCTTTTAGACGTTTGGCTTTATCCGTTTTCTCCCACGGGTAGCTGTCCCAGCCGAAATGCCCGTAGGCAGCAGTCTGCTGGTACGTCCAGCCGTTCTCAAAGGGTTTGGTCAGTTCCATGCTCTTAATGACGGCGGCCGGACGGAAATCAAATATCCCACTGTTTTCCAGTAAGTCCTGAATCTTCTCGTCGTCAATAACACCTGTACCGAATGTATCCACATTCAGGCTCAACGGATGTGCTATACCGATTGCATAAGACACTTGGACCTCGCATTTTTTCGCGAGCCCAGCGGCCACAACGTTTTTGGCAACGTACCGGGCCTTGTACGCCGCGGAGCGGTCCACTTTCGAGGGGTCCTTGCCTGAAAAGGCTCCACCGCCGTGACAACCGACACCACCGTAGGTATCAACAATAATCTTCCGTCCCGTGAGCCCCGTATCCCCGTGCGGACCCCCAACCACAAACCTGCCCGTCGGGTTGATGTAGTATGTCATGTCTTGATGAAGAAATCTTTCAGGAATGACCTCACGGACCACCTGCTGAACAAGCTCTCGCAACTGTGCGTTCCGCATCTCGGGCGTGTGCTGATGCGAGACCACCACTGTCTCCACCCGGATCGGCTGTCCGTCATCGTACAACACGGAGACCTGGCTTTTTGAATCCGGCCGCAGGAAGGGTACGTCCGCAGCGTGCTTGTGTCGCAGTTCGGCCAGACGCTGCACGATTTTATGGGCATAGAGAATCGGGGCCGGCATAAGTTCTTCAGTTTCATCGGTCGCATAACCGAACATCATGCCCTGGTCTCCGGCACCCTGTTCATGATAAGACCCTTCGCCTTCAGTGACTCCCTGAGAAATGTCCGGAGATTGCGGATGCAGGCACATGAACACTTTGCAGTCATCGGCGGAAAAGCCGACATCGCTGTGGGTATACCCGATGTCCCGCAGGACACCGCGTGCCACTTTCTCCCAATTCACATCCGCACGAGTCGTTATTTCCCCTGACAGAACGAGTAGGTCCGTTGTCACAAGAGTCACGCAGGCGACTCGGCTGTTGGGATCTTGACGCAAGCATGCATCGAGAACGGCATCCGACACTTGATCACAAACCTTATCCGGATGGCCTTCCGACACAGATTCTGAAGTATACACGTGTCGTTGTTGAATCTTACTCATCTCGCATTCCTCGTGGTTCGTCATTTGCCATTTATTTGTACATTCGAATATCGTAATATATACGCCGTCGCAACCACATCAAGTCGATACACGGGTTTATTCGAAGAAGCGAGGAAGCCCCCGACGAGAGGTCGATAACCCGCGGAGGAGCTTCCGCCACCCCAACATGGGTGCGATACCTTTTCGCTTAGCGTCTGTCTAGTAAGGGCGGATATGCTTGTGAATCAAGCGATCCAGCTTGGCCGCATCACATGGTTTGATGATATACTCGTCCGCACCTGCATCCTGGGCTTTGAATATTGCGTTGGTATCCCCCTTGGCCGTCAACATAATCACGGGCGTTCTCTTCGTCGCCTGGTTTTGCCGCAGCCTTCGCAAGACTTCGAAGCCATCCATCTCAGGCATCATGATGTCAAGCAGTATAATATCGGGACGGCCCTCGGCCGCCTTTTTCAAGCCCGTCATACCGTCGTGGGCAACATCCACCTCGTAGTTTCTGGACTCCAACCGCATCTGCATCATTTCAGTAAAGTCCGGCTCATCATCAATCAGAAGTATAGACGTCGAATAAGCCATCGCCCCCCCCTTTCATACGTTTGTTCTATGGTGCATCTCTATCCAGACCTCATGCGAAGAGGTTCATCTGAGGATATTTCTTCGTACCTGATCCAGCAAGTCCCCTGGGAGACAAGGTTTGACAAGATACGCTTTCCCTCCGTGCTTCTTGGCGGCAAAAACAGACTTCGCATCCCCTTTTGCCGTAAGCATTATAACGGGAACATGTTTTGTCCGTTCGTCGGCCTTAAGTCGCTGCAGTGTTTCAATACCATCAATCCCCGGCATCATCACATCCAACAAAATCAGATGCGGTGGATCGTCCACGGCCTGAGCGAGGCCGTCTTCGCCATTCTCCGCGGTCTGTACACAGTAACCATCCGATTCAAGTCGCATCCGCAGTAATTCGCAGAATTCATGTTCGTCATCCACCAACAGGATTGTTTGCTGTTCAGCCATTGCTTGTCCTTTTGTTTGCCGCTTGCGGTCTGTATCACTTTTCATTTCACCGGCTGGCGTTCCTCTCTGCCACCGGTTCTGCTGACAGGACGCGAGGGTGCCTTAGGAAGTCGGAACGTAAACGTGGTTCCTTTATTTGGCTCACTGTCGACCCAGATGCTGCCGCCGTGCCACTCTATGATGTCACGGGAAATAGCCAATCCCAGCCCCGTTCCCTTTTCCCCGCGGATGATGTCCCGATGAAACTGCTCGAATTTGTCAAAGATTTTAGGAAGCGATTCGCTCGGGATTCCTACACCCGTGTCAGCGATGATGCATTGGAGAGTATCAAGGTGGTCTTCGACGCTCAGCCGGACGCCCCCTCTCTGCGTGAATTTGATGGCATTGTCAGTAATGTTTGTCAACACCTCCATGATGCCATCTCTGTCAGCCTGTATCATGATGGAGTCCTGCTCTGTTTCCACCTGTATTCGGATGCCCTTTTCATGGGCCCTTTTCTGGAATGTATCGTGGAGCTCGTGGATTAGTTCACAGAAGTCTATTGTCTCCAGCTTCATCTGCAGTCGACCTGTTTCCATCCGGGAGATATTCAAAAGGTTGTTAATGATTCTCCCCAATCGATCCATATTGCGCTTGGCCAGGGAAAGAACGCGTTCCTGCTTGGCGTTAATCTCTCCCGGGACACGATCCAGCAAAAGGTCGATGCCTTCTTTGGCGATCGACAACGGCGTTCGCAATTCATGCGAAACCATGCTGAGAAATTCATCTTTTGTGCGCTCGGCACGTTTGCGGACGGCAATTTCATGTTCTAACTGACCAACAAAATTCGTCAACTCCACGGTGCGTTCAGTCACCCTTTGCTCCAACTCTTCATTAAGTCTGCGCAGGCGTTCCTCTATTCTCTTGCGCTCGATTGCGTAGAGGAGCGAGCGCACCAGCAGTCCGTGTCCGACACTACCTTTTACCAAGTAATCCTGGGCCCCCTGCTGTAAGGCCAGCGTCGCAAATTGCTGATCGTCATATCCCGTAAGCACAACAACAGGCAGGGCGGGATGGTGCTTCTGCACTTTTGAGTATGTCTCCAGGCCGGCACTGTCGGGCAGGTTCAAGTCCAGGATAACCACATCGAAGCGAGTATTACTCAGTTTGTCCAAGGTTTCCTCAAGCGTGACCGCCCGAGTCACCCTGAACAAGCCGCGCTTTTCCTCGCTCAACAATTCTTGAATCAACCTCGCATCACCGGGGCTGTCCTCAACAAACAGTGTATTGATTTCTTCCGTTTTCATTGGTCACTTTGGGGGGAGCCTGACGACCGTGAGCCAGAAATCTTCGATGGAACGCACGACCTTGATAAACTGGTCCAAATCAACCGGCTTGGTGATGTAGCAGTTGGCATGCAAGTTATAGGTCCTCAAAATGTCTTCCTCAGCCTGCGACGTTGTCAAAATGACAACCGGAATGCGTTTCAAATCGTCATCGTCTTTCAGTTCAGCCAACACTTCACGTCCATCTTTACGAGGTAGGTTGAGATCGAGCAGAACAAGGTCGGGACGTACCTCGTCGGCATACTCACCCCGTCGGCGGAGAAAGTCCATTGCCTCTTCACCATCGCCCACAACATGAAGTCTGTTATGAACTTTGCCTTCCTTAAGCGCTTCCTGAGTCAGCCTGACGTCTGCCGGGTTATCCTCCACAAGCAGAATTTCGATTTCCTTGCCTTGGGGTAGTTGAGTCACGATCATGCCTCCTTTCTATGGGCCAGACTTATGCCCTCGAAACAACTCTCGTTCAATGTAGGTTTATTTACACGGCAGTCGTTATACCCTGAGCGAAAAGGTCTCGGCCCCATGTTCGCTCATCGCACCACAAAAGCCAGATAGGAACCACCGGTGCTCCCAACATGGCGCGATATCTTTTCGCATGGCGTCTAGTGATTGTGCCGCGGCAGTTTCACGATATCGAGCCAGAACTCGTTAATGGACTGTATCACCTGAATGAAACGATCCAAATCAAACGGTTTTGTAACGTAACAGTTTGCATGCAAATTATAGGATCTCAGGACGTCCTCTTCCTCGCGTGATGTGGTGAGAACAACCACGGGAATGGCGCGAAACCGTTCGTCGGTCTTCACTTCCGCCAGTACCTGCCGGCCGTCTTTCCGCGGTAAATTCAAGTCAAGCAAAATCACGTCCGGCACGGGGGCGTCTGCATAGTCTCCTTTCCGTTCAAGAAAAGCAATAGCCTCCTCTCCGTCTTGCACCCAGTGCAGTTCAGTGTAGACTTTTCCTTCTTTCAGTGCTTCTTCCGCCAATTTGACGTCCGCCGGATTGTCTTCTACCATGAGGATCTTCAACGGCCGCCCCCACTCATTGCTTGTCATTGTCACGTGTACAGTTCCCCTATGATGCTTGTTGTTCCAAGTGTTCAATTTTTGGAATTGTAAAAAGAAACGTGGCCCCTTTGCCGGGTTCCGACTCCACCCATATATCGCCACCGTGACGCTCAATAATCTTTTTGCACATGGCAAGTCCAATTCCCGTACCGGTATGCGTCGACCGGTCAAGCCGCTTAAAAATTACAAAAATCCGATCGAAATACTTTGGATCTATACCGATCCCGTTGTCCTCTACAGCAAATTTCCAGGCTTCCACTTGGTCCTCGGCTGAAATGGTAATCCTCAACGGCACATCGGGCTTACGGAACCGGACCGCGTTTCCAATGAGATTGTGGAAGACTTGCGTCAACTGTGCCGGGTCAGCCATAACGACGGGCAGTTCACTTCGGCTCACCTCAGCCCCGGTCTCGTTGAGAACCAACCGCAAATTTTCGAGAACCTTTTGCAAGACGTCATTCATGTCCGTCTGCTCAAATGCACCACCATGTGTACCCACTCTTGAAAACTCGAGCAGATCGTTAATTAAACATTGTGCTCGTGTCGCGCCCTGCACCATGAACTGAATGAACTCATCCGCGTCACTGTCTAATTTGCCTTCGTAACGCCGCCCCAGCAACTCGGCGAAACTCGCTATGCTGCGCAACGGTTCCTGCAAATCATGGGATGCAACGTACGCAAACTGCTCCAACTCGCGGTTCGAGCGCTGGAGTTCACGTGTACGTGTCAGCACCCGGAGCTCCAACGTCGCATTCAATTCCTTAAGTTCAGCCTGTGCTTTCTCACGCTCGTCAACTTCTGCCTCAAGCGTCTGATTGGCCGTATGCAATGCATGCTCACGCTCTTGAATACCGGCCAACATTTGATTGAATGCCGTCGCCAAGACCCCTAATTCATCCTCGCGATAGGCCGGTGCCCGCACGGAATAATCCTTTCCCTCAGCTACCGCCCGGGCCGTTTCAGTAAGTGACAGAATCGGGGCTGCCACAACACGTTGCAGACGATTGGCCAAAAGGTACGCCACAAGTAATGCCAGCACGGCGAGGCCAACCATTGTCGTCAGGTTCCGCGTCATTGACTCTTGCACAAGACTGAGGTCGTCCACCAAGCAGATTGTCCCGAGCCGCTCGCGTTTCACTTCAACAGGCTGATAGACATGCACACGCCCCCCCTTGTATACATGGCCAATG
>JAIPIM010000259.1 GCA_021734725.1 Minisyncoccota bacterium
TTGTCAGGTAAACGGTCACGACCGTAGAGTATTGCAGCGCGTTCATTGCTTTGTTATAGGCTCGGTGCAAATAGTGGTGCATAGCGTCCAGTTCAGCGCTTGTCTGCTTAGCGAGACATGCTGTCAGAAGTGCCGTTGACGGCTCCTCATGCCGTGGACACTGGGCGTCATAGGCCTCTTTCAAGGTGCGCGCTGAGGATTCGTCTCCGCGAAAGAACGCACTCCATGCCTGTCCCAATATGTTCAATCGATGCATTTCGTCACGTTCACCGGAGCGTTTCAGTCTGCCGTGCAGAACCACACCAAAGACAGCACCTGCCGCAAAACCCGCAACGTGCGCCCAGAAGGCGACCTCTTCCGAGGCAGACACCGGCTCCAGGCTGAAATACAGTTGCCCAATAAACCACAGCCCCAGCACGACAAAGGCAGGCAACGTGACGACAAATGGCCGGACAAAGAAGAAGAAAACACAACGCAATCGTGACTTCGGTAACAACGCAAAGAATGCCCCGAGAACGGCGGAAATGGCACCTGACGCACCGACGGTGGGAACCCCTTGCGAAAACGGCGACAGTGTTTCGAGATGCACCGCGGTACTCAGCAGTGCACCGGCAATATAGAGCATGAGAAACCGTGCACTGCCAAGAAATCGCTCCAAGGTGCTGCCATACACCCACAGAAAAAGACAGTTTCCAATGAGATGGAGCCAGCCGACGTGCAGAAAGGTACACGTTATAAATGAATACCACGCAAACTCCCACTGCACCACGCCAAACCTGTAAAGGACATCCGACCATTGCGCGGGAGACAGCAAGGCGGCAAACATGACATGAATTGCAATGTACGTGGCAAGCAGGGTATAGACAGCATAGGGATGGCGCTGCCGGAATTCCCAGTCTCTGTCGGTTTCTATGGCAAATGGAATAAACACCCTACTCCGCCTCCTCAAAATGCCGAATCAGAATCCCGTTCTGCGTCGTGGAAGTGCCGCGCACGGTGCCTGACGATCCTTGCGGGTCGTCGAGCGTTGCGGCCACATCACCAGGCAATTGGGGCTTCAAGCCATACTCCCTGACAGCTTGTTCGACAGCTTCGCGCATCTCTCTGTCGACCACAAGTGTTTCGCATACTTGCCGCACTTGCAGTATAACGGTGGCTTGGTGCATACCACCGGAAAACAAGTCCACGATATCCCCGATCATATCGGACGCACTCATGAATGCATCCGCTCCAGCCGTCTTTTTCAGTATTGTAGTCCAGTCCTTTACCGCCTCTGCCTTGTGGCGTGTCTCCCATGCCAGATTGGCGCGGTGAAAAACGTAGGGAAGATACGAGGGGTGGGATTCAGGTATCACGCCTGCGAGAGACACAAGTTTCCGGTAGCCGTCTTCAAGCGGCCCCGAACGCGCTACCATGAGGGCCTCCCCACCGGCAACATCGAACTCAGGTTCTCCCCCCTTCCAGCATTCCTTGGCGTTGGCAAAGCTCCGAGCCGCAAGCTTGGCCCAATGCTCCTTACCGCGAATATCGCCTTGGCTTTCCAGGTAACGCGCGCGTTCCTTGGCCCGGTATGCTGCCTGCAACCAAAGGCGGGGTGCACGCTGGCGAAACCAGGGCGAATCCTGATCTTCCTGCTGCAAAGATGCCGGAGATTGCCGACCGACGCCATTCAGGTAGGCTGCCAGGGAAATTGTGACAATAAGGAAGATGTATAGTGCGGGATTCCGTGCAAAGCGAATCAGGCGACGATGCCTGGTACGCCTGTCTAAGATGCCGGCACAGTTGGAACACACCAAGTTTTGGCTGGTCGTGTCGAACGCCATGCACGCCCAACAGAAGAGCTTTTCGCATTCGGCGCACAGTGCTTCCGCCGGACGTTCGGGATGGCGGTTGCAAGTCAAGGTGGAGCTGGTGAGGACTTCTTGTAGCGCGCTCTTAAATAAATATCTTGTCCGATCGTCCACCTTAGACACCATCAGCCTGCTTCATTTACGTGCCAACGTTACGGCACCTTGCGTCGAAACACATTGCATGTGCAGTGACCCCGCTGGACACCCCGGGCGTGCGAACCATGTCTTTCTAACGGAGACGCAACCCGGCAACCCCGGTTGTCCGCGGCCCCTTAAGATACTCTGCCAGGGTTTCTCGGCTGGCTGTCGTTGACACCCCGGGGCGCTCGCGACGCACGTATGTTAAGCCCACCAAACGGCCCCCGGACACCCCCACGGGCATAAAGCCAATGTCCGAATGCTTGCGGTACATACTTTCCCCGTTATCGCAATTGAACTGCTCGATGACCGTCGTACCTTTACCGCCGGAAATCATCGTAAGCACGCCGGTAACACTGGTGTCCATAACATGCACAAGACGTGTGCCATCCGTAAGCACGTCCCCCAAAAGTTTCCGCGTCCGCCAAGCCGCCTCTCCGGTGTCGGGGTCAAGGCAAACCACTATCGGGTCAGCCGTAAGCAGACTCGCATTTATTCCGGATTGACGTCCCATGTCTTTGAGTAATTCATCCAGTTGGTGCTGTGCCGGGCCGTTAAACGAAGCTCCCTTATCCTCCTTGCCGCCACCATACCCTGAAACGATCAGACGCGAGTCCTCGCGATAAACAAACCTGTCATTCAGCATGACCGTCGTTGTCCACTTCAACTGTCCGGTGTCCACATCGTAGCATGCGGAGCCTGTCTGTCCACTGACAAAGAGCATATCGCCAACCGTGAAGTGTGAGGGAGCAAAGGCTTTTTCGACCTCTAAAGACCATACTTCCTGGCCTGCTTCCGAGAAGGCATGGAGGATCCCCTGTGACTGCACCAATAAGTGCTTACCCGCGGCCAGGGGCCCCCATGACGGCTCCTCCGGAAAGGAAACTTCCCATCGCGGCTTGCCTGACGCCGCATCAAGCACATACATGAAATACGTAGCTTCAGTACCGGTACCGCGAATCTCCTGTGCAACGATACACCCGCTGTTTGCGGTGATCGTCGAAACTTTACTCCCTTGCGGAGATGTGTATGTCCATTCTTTGTGTCCATCCTTCAGACTGACACACACGACTTTCGACGGTACCTGTTCAACGCTTGCCCCCCACTGCCAGTCGGCAGGCAGGAGTATCCACGCCAACTCCGCGGATTCCGCGGTTTCCACGACGCTCGCCGATCTGTCAAAAGCCATCGCGAAAACAGGTTTGCCCTCGCCTGTGACACGGGCGAGCCCGTTAGTGTCGTGGACAATCCAATCACCATCGAGTGCACCGACATGGCTTGCGGCGGGCGAGAACGAACGGGGAAGCTCAATCCGTCTGATCTGCTCACCGCTGTGGCTGTCCAACATCACCAAGCTTTGCCCGGTCATGACTGATAAATGGCCGCTCGGCACTATGGCGACATGGAGATCCGACGCGTTTTCAGGACACGGCCACGACCACACAACCTTCCCAGGCGCAGCTATGAAACCGCGCCAGACCAACCCCCCAGCCAATACCAGCAGCAGAATGGCGAATGCCGCGGCTCCCCTGCGTAGGTACGACCGCAGTTTCGCCATCTCCTGTTCTTCCCGTTCTCTGTCCCGCTTCTCCTCCGGTGAAACAGACTGACGGGCTTCCTGCAAGCACCGCTCGCCACAGAAATAACCGAACATTTCAACACATTCTCGGCAAATCGGTTTACCGCAACGTGCACACTGCATAGTGGCAGGCGTTGTCGAATGCCGGTCGCACATCGGTACGTTCGATTCAGGACTTTCCGCCATTGCTAACTCCTCTGCCCGCGTTCACCCTCGGAGCGTACCATTCGTCCATCCCGTTTTCTCGGCGGCGAATGAACACTTTCAAGCAGTATACACTCTGGCGAACACCTTGCAACCGCGGCGGTTACTCGGTGTTTTCAATCGTGAACGAAAAGTCCTTGTCCCGGTAATCCACGATTATACGTTGCCCCTCCCGGAGTTCGTTCCCCACGAGCAGTCGCGAAATCGGGTTTTCCAAGCGCCGCGAAATAGTACGTTTCAGCGGGCGCGCCCCATAGACGGGATCGTATCCTTCCGATGCCAATTCTTCTTTGGCCCCGGCTGTAACTTCGAACTCAACCCCAATGGATGCGAGCCGCTTGGAAAGCTCCTTTAGTTGAAGCTCCACGATTTCAACCAAGTGCACCCTGTCAAGCGCGTGGAACACAACGATGTCGTCAACACGATTCAAGAATTCCGGGCGGAAATTATGCCGGAGCTCACTCATTACACTGTCCTTCATCGCCGTAAAATCGTCGTCGCGCCGCTCCACAATATGGGTGCTCCCAATGTTTGAGGTCATGATGACAACCGTATTTTTAAAGTCCACCGTTCGCCCGTGGGAATCGGTCAGACGCCCTTCATCCAGTATCTGAAGAAGAATATTGAACACATCGTGGTGCGCCTTCTCGATCTCATCGAACAAGATGACTGAATACGGACGCCGACGCACCGCTTCGGTAAGCTGTCCAGCCTCTTCGTAACCGATGTATCCGGGAGGGGCCCCAATGAGTCGCGCCACAGTATGTTTTTCCATGTATTCAGACATGTCAATACGGACCATTGCATGCTCATCGTCAAACAACGAAAAAGCCAGAGTGCGCGCCAGTTCGGTCTTTCCGACGCCGGTGGGGCCGAGGAAAATGAAACTGCCTATGGGGCGCCGAGGATCTTTCAACCCCGCTCGGGCACGCAGCACCGCGTCCGCGACCGCATCTACGGCCTCGTTCTGCCCAACCACGCGCTCGTGCAGATGATCCGACAGATTCAGCAGTTTTGTCCGCTCGCTTTCAACCAACCGGCTCACCGGAATATTGGTCCAACGACTTACAACTTCGGCGATGTCTTCTTCATCCACCTCTTCCTTGAGCAAACGTGTTCCTTCCTGTCCGGCGGCTGCCTGTTCCATTTCATGAATGCGAGCCTGAAGGTTGGGTATGGTACCGTTGCGCAACTCAGCAGCTTTCTCGAGGTCGTAATCTCTCTCCGCACGGTCCAGATTCAGGCGCGCTAACTCCAGAGACTCCCGCATTTCACGCAATTCGGTTATCGCGGACTTCTCATTTTCCCACTTGGTCTGCAACAGCGCCACCTCGTCTTTAACGTCACCCAACTCAGCTTCCAAACGGCCGGCACGTTCACGTGACGCTTCATCGTCTTCCTTCCGCAAACCGGCCAACTCGATTTCCAGTTGCATCTGACGCCGCATCGCTTCGTCCAATTCCTGCGGACGGCTGTCGATCTCCGTGCGTAACTTAGCGGCTGCTTCATCAACCAAGTCAATCGCTTTGTCCGGAAGAAAACGGTCACTGATATAGCGGTCCGAAAGAACAGCCGCTGTAACGAGAGCCGAGTCGCGAAGCTTGACTCCATGGTGTACTTCGTAACGCTCGCGCAATCCGCGCAGAATGGAAATGCTTTCTTCGACGGACGGCTCGTCAATCAGCACCGTTTGGAAGCGTCGCTCCAGTGCGGCATCCTTTTCTATATGCTTCCGATATTCATCCAGCGTCGTCGCCCCGATGCAATGCAATTCGCCCCGGGCCAGCATGGGCTTCAACATGTTGCCCGCGTCAACGGCCCCCTCCGCCGCACCGGCACCAACAACGGTGTGCAGCTCATCGATAAAAAGAATGACTGTCCCTTCGGACTCACTGACCTCCTTCAAAACGGCTTTCAAGCGCTCCTCGAACTCACCTCGAAACTTGGCGCCCGCCAGCAGGGCGCCCATGTCCAAACCAATAATGCGTCTGTCTTTCAATCCTTCGGGTACGTCTCCACGCATGATACGAAGCGCCAACCCCTCCACAATCGCGGTTTTTCCCGTCCCGGGCTCCCCAATTAGAACCGGGTTGTTCTTTGTGCGTCGCGACAACACTTGGATCGTGCGTCGTATTTCCTCATCCCGACCGATGACCGGATCAAGCTTGTCCTCGCGCGCAAGCCG
>JAIPIM010000260.1 GCA_021734725.1 Minisyncoccota bacterium
TAGCTGTTAAACAGCGTTTCATGATCGCCCGGCATACGGACCGACCAGACAAAATCGGCTAAGGCATTGGCAAAATCGACGTCTATCGTTCCGCTTATATCCAGGGTGCCCGCCTCGCTGAACGCCAAGTCAATGCCGCCGGAGGCGCCGTCCATGACAATTGAGATTAAGTCACCGTCACCGACAGTGAGGCTGCTGGCAATACTGACATCCGTCCCCAGCAATTCCAGTTCACCGCTGCCCGAGTCTGAGTCGCCGACCGTCACGCTGTCGGCGGTTACCGTGCCGCCGCTCAGGCGCATGACGCCGGTGGCGTTTTCCCCGACGCCGACGTAGATGCCGCCGGAGGCGTCGAGTGTACCGAGCGTGGACGCCGAGAGATCCAGCGTGCCGGACGCGCCGGGAGTACCAGCCTCCCCCGTGAGTCCGGAGGTATCGGCCGTGTTACGACCAATGGACACGTCCTGGACCCATGCGTTGACAGTGCCGCCGGGAGTGGTCAGATCGCCTTGCGCGTATTGGCTGAGACCCGCATTATACGTGACACGATCTTTATAGCCAATGTAAATATTACCGCCGCGGACCGTGTCGCTGCCGACAGTTAGGTCCATGTCATCGGGCATGTTGGTCAGGTTTGCCGTTCCTTCTCCGCCATAGCCAAGATAAAGGTTGCGTGCAATGGAAAGATCGAGACTGGCGCTTCCGCCAAAATCGATGGTGCCTACGGATTGATGGGAACTGCCGGTGGTCTGCCCCAGGATCAGATCTTGCCCCACGGACAGGACTTCGATTGAAGATGGAAGCAACAGCGACCCGCTTCGTGTCGTTGACGTGTAGTAGTTGTCCGTGGAGGAAAGACCAATATTCAGATCATCGCCGATCACCAAGGCATTGCTTGTCGTACCGGATTTGAGGGTCGCGTCAGACAGGTCCCAAGTCGGGTTATAGTTGTAGAAGCGCGTATCTCCTCCAGCGGCGATATACACACTGCTGACGTTTTTGGAATCCAGTGTTGCCGAACTGGTAAAATACAGTTCAGCCCTCCTTATGAGGCGGCTTCCAATCGTTATGCTTGCGGCGTTATTGTCTCCCAGTTGAAATGTCCCGTTGGTAATGGTGACGGTAGGAATTCCGACTTGACCGGCATTATCGAAGTTGTTAAAACACTGCACCGACGAACCGTCAATTTTCAGGGTGTATGTCGTGAGGTCCAGGGTCAACCCGGCCTCGCCAGTGCTGTCAGCAATACCACCGTTCCCGTACGCCAGATCGAGCCCCCCTTGCAGAACCTGATTGCTTCGGTTCAGTTCAACCGTTCGAGGTTCTCCGCCCGACGCGGGTCTATGATGTGGGAAGTAGACACGAGTGGTTTCGGTGGCAGCCGGTGCGATACCGTCCAGCCAGTTTGCCGTATTCGTCCAGTCGTACGTTCCGGCCGATTTCTGTATGAAGGTGGCTGCCCTGGCGGTGACCGCCGCAAAGAATACGAGCGCAAATGCTGTTGCGAGAAGTGCGAGATGCTTTTTCATGATCCGATTCCTCCTTTGTGTTTGTCTGTTGGCTGCGACACGACGCATGAGTTTTGTTTTGTGATTCGATCTCCTCCTTTGGGTTATTTTCTTCGAACAGTCATATGGTTTTCCGCGACTTGTTTTGCGCTACCGGGTATTGCTTCGGGATGCTCCGGTTCGTTCCGGGCATCCAGAAAAGGTCCTTCAGTATGTGCTTCTCGTCACGCACTCGGCGCGCTCACAGCAAGCGCTTGCGCAAGCGCGTGCCTCATTATACCCTGTAAGCATGATCATGTCAAGCGTCTTTTTAAGCCATTCCTGCCGGCGGCGACTTACGGGTAATGGCGGCCCAGTCCGGGGGCGTGAATTCCGCGTCGCGCTCGATATCGAGGATGTCATCGGTTTCTTTCATCCACTGCGTGAGACGTTCACGCAGGTTGTTCTTGAGCGGTTGGTGCGCCGGGTCGGAGGCCAGTGATCGGGTCTCCAGCGGATCGTTCCACAGGTCGTACAGTTCTTCGCCCGCTGCAAAATGGAACACGTATTTATAGCGTTCCGTGAAGATGGCGCGTGAAGGGAACCCTCGAGCCTGGTCGCCGTTGAATTCGGCGAACGTGGCGTCCCTCCATTCCGCCTCAGTGTTTTCGAGGATCGGACGCAGTGACGCCCCCCAGGCGCCGGGGATTGCCGGTGCGCCGGCGTAATCGCACAATGTGGGGCCGATGTCTACGTGACCGACCATTTGGCTGCGCCTTCCATGCGTGACGCCGCCGGGGGGCTTGATGAAGAGTGGGACATGAACCGATTCTTCGTACATGGTCATTTTCTCGAACATGCGATGGGAGCCGAGGGCCTCGCCGTGGTCCATGGTGAAAACCACGAGGGCGTCTTCCCAGAAGCCGTGTTTCTTAAGAGCCTTGACGACGCGGCCGATGCATTCATCAGCCAGAGTCACGAGACCGAAATAGGCGGCCCATATTGGTTTCCATTCGTCCCGACGCAATTGACAACCGCGGATGCCGCCGGTGCCGAGCAGTACATGTGGAGGCATACCGTCGTACCAGCGTCCCACATTCTCCGGGAGTTCGATGTCTTCGGGGTTGTACATACTGAAATACGGTTCCGGCGCGAACATGGGAGGATGAGGCGCCCAGGCCTGAAAGACGAAAGCCGAGGGGGTTGTCGGATCGGCCGCCGCAATTTCTGCTTCCATGCAGCGGGTGAAATAGACGTCCTTGAAATGCTCGAGGTCGTAGGGGAATGGCCGGCAATAGCGCGCCGACGGGATCCGTTTCGCGATCATTCGGCCGTTGTCAAACTCAATGGCGGGCACATAGTCCCGGTCCCGGTCGGTGTCCGGAAAGTCGTGGTAAGTACGTGGCAGACCGTTGCTTTCCATGTAGTCTTCGTGATCGTATGAACTGATGATGGTGGTCGTCGGCACCCGCTGTTCCAGTGATGGATCGGCGTAGATATGCTGGATGCCGACGTGGTGCAGGTCGTAACCTGTGTTGCACAAGGTCTCATAGAATGTGCGATGTTCGCGTCCGAGCACGTGCCACGGCGATTCGTGCCGGCTGTTCCGGTTGCCGTTAATGATGGCGCGCGTTGTGTGCGGCCATTTGCCCGAACCGATCGAGGTGCGGGTTGGTACGCAGAGCGGGGTTGAGCAGTAGGCGTGATCGAAAACAATGCTTTCGTTCGCCAGTGCGTCCAGGTTGGGGGTTTGCACACCCAGATTCCCGTAGCAGGACAAGCAGTCGAACCGCATTTGATCGGCGGTGATAAAGATGATGTGAGGATGGTCGCTCATGCGAGTCGCACCTGACGTTTTGTTTTGTTATGACTTCGTACCTGAGGGAGTTGACTTGGCCTCAATGCTGTTGATTCAAGGAGCGGTGTCAGTGTTCGGGTTTCAGCGTATAGCTGGTCCGCCCGGATTAGGCAGGAAGAAAGACTGCTTTCGATGTTTGTTCGCAATAAGGTGTTTCAGGTTTCATCCTTCGTCCTTCAAGTTTCAGGAGAGCAACATTCCGCGCTATCTATGGGGTATACATGGGGCGCGGCAGGGACTGGCCGGGTTTGACTCGGATATCGACGTCGAAGCCCACCCCGTAGCCATAGGGATACCTGGCCCATGGGTAGAGATTCAGTGTTGAGACATGGCCATCGGCAAAAAGCATCAGGCCGCGATCCGCGCCATGTGCCTTTCCGGCCGCGTCACCGCGGCTGCCCCAGGCGGAACCCGCCCAGTAGAAGAAAACGCGACGGTATCCGTTGGGCCGGCCGCCGCCGCAGGTTGTCAGTGCCATGTTTGCAGGAGTTTTGAGCTGCCCCAGTTGCGTGGCACGCCAGTTAGCCGAATCGGGATGGCACATATGGAGCGTGGCGTTGTAGGAATAATCCCCCAGCAGGTGAACTTCCGGTGAGACGCGACTTCCCCATATCGAGCTGTCATCGTACCATGTGCTGCCGGTCGTTGTGGTTTCATTAAGTGCCGGACAGTTGAAAATGGAGGCCTTCTTAATGCGAGCGGGAAGGTTCATGAACCAGGTGACCGTGCTGCCGTCAAGATCGTAATAAAACTTGTTGTCACTGGAGGTGTACCGCTTGTAGCCCAGCAGGTCTATGCTCATGCTCATTTGATCGGGCCAGCTGAAGGTGTAATTCGGACCGATGGTGGGGAAATAGCCGTCGAAATCGCTGATGTAAACCATCATGCCGACGCCGACCTGACGAAGATTACTGGTGCATCCCACGCGATAGGCGCTCTGCCGGGCGTTTCTCAGAGCCGGAAGAAGGATCGATGCCAGGATCGCGATGATGGCGACGACCACCAAAAGCTCGATCAGCGTGAACGCTGTCAAGCGTTTCGCCCTTTGGGCTACGCCTGGGCAAGTCAGACATTCGCTGAGCGTGGAGCGTTTTTTTGACGGAATCATTTTTGTTGTTACAGAATCGTTTTTGTTTTTTCCTGTTGCCCGCCGGGACCCCTTGTCCGGCGAGTACGCAAGCGCTTGCTTAACGACAAATTTACACTTGCTGATAGTGACTGTCAAGCGATTTCATGCCGCTCAAGTCCGACAGCCTCCTATGGTTGCACCACGTCGATTGTCGCAGGCTCCTCACCGGGGTGCCTGTGACGGCGTGAAGCGGAGGGCGTCAACGTGGCCGTGCCGCCCGACGTTCAATTGCTTCACGCCGAAAGGGACCGGACCGACGTCCGGGCGCCTTTCTTTCGCCGAGCGGTAAGCCTCCACGTCGGGCAACGAGCCGATCCTTTCGTCACCGGTCCCTGTTTGTTCGAGGAGAGCGGGTAGTCGCGCTCCCGCGCCGATGGCCGGGCTGTCGGGTCGCAGGTGATAATCGTTGACCGCTGTGGGATCCGTGGAAAAAGCCGTGAATTCCGGATCAACGGCCTGCCCCTGGGTTTCCCACGCGTGGGGGTAACGGCTGGCGAAGTCACCGCCTTCGACTTGGCGGATGCGTTCCATGAAGTTTTCCGGAACCGGTACTTTGGGATCCGGACACCAGTGAATATTTCCATCGAGGATGATATCGCTCGAAAGCGGTGATGGGTTGCCGCGCAGTCCACCGCCTCGGAAGGGCCATTGACGGTTTGCGGTAGGCAGATACACCATGATGTTGTTCATTACCCAGCGCGAAGTGCTCTCGTGGTTGCGGGCGGTCAACGCGCCATACGCCAGTGACCCGCCTCGATTTGGGGAGACGAAGAGGTTGTGGTAGACATAGATCGATTCGCTGCCCAGAAACTTGCGTCCATGGATGACCAGCGGCAGGTTGCTGAAGACGTGTCCCCGGGGATCTTTGTCGCTGGGCCGATGCCAGTTTACGCCTTCCCTCTGATCGCAGATATTGCGATAGATGTAGATTCGTCCTTCGGGGCATCCCCGCGTATGCATGCCGAACGCCATGCCCACGTGACGGATCAGGTTCTGGTAAATGTGGATATCGTCGTTGTGCCAAGGCGAAGGGGCGCTGAGGTAGATTGCGTCGTCCTGGAAACGATGTACGTGATTGTGGTGGAAGCGCACGCCGTGGCCGCTCAGGTAGATGCCGTCATGCCCATCGGTAAACTCACTGTAGGCGATCTCCCGGTCGTGATTGTGCGGATAGTAGAAAACCTCGAACTCGTAACTGCCTTCGGTGACCAGTACAGCGTGCGTGTTGAGGCGGGCCACGTTGCGTCCGGGATAGCTGGTCCCCTCAGGCACTGCAAAGGGGGCCTGTTGCGCGGGGGACGCTCCGTGGAGCGAGTTCTCCACGCGGAAGCCCCACGGTGGAATGTTGCCGTGGATGGCCGAGTTCACGAACTTCAACGGGCCGGTGCCGCGGGCGCGCAAACCGTATGTGCCGGCATAGATCGTGACGTTCTCGAACTCCACATCCACTGCGCTGTTGAGTTCAACTGTGTT
>JAIPIM010000261.1 GCA_021734725.1 Minisyncoccota bacterium
GAATTGCGTCGGGAGTTGAGCCTTGAATCCGACGCGCCCGTGGTTGGATTCGTGGGACGCCTATGCACTCAGAAGGACCCCCTGTCGTCTGTTCTAGCGGCCCGGAAATGTGCGGATACACACCCGGGCACCCAGTTCATTGTGGCTGGAGACGGACCCCTGCGCCGCGATGTCGAGGAGGCCGTCGACTGTCTTGGGCTGAGAAAGCAGTGCCATGTACTGGGTCATCGTACGGATATGGATCGGATTCTCGGTCTCATCGATGTTCTCGTGCAACCCTCGCTGTGGGAGGGCTTGCCGTACGTGGTGCTTGATGCAATGGCACGGGGCAAGGCCGTAGTTGCTTCAGAAGTGGGCGGCCTGGGAGACGTGATTAAACCTGGCAACAACGGGATGCTTGTACCGGTTCGCGATCCCGACGCCGTGGCTGAGACGATTGGGCGGTTGCTGGGCGATACGGAATTGCGGGCAAGCCTAGGGAGGCATGCCCGCGCAACAGTCGCTGGAAGTTATCGCCTTCAGGATATTCTTGCGGCCCTGAGGCATTTATACGGATCGTTGCGCAGCATTGATCGGGCAGGGGTCCCACGTTGCGTGGAATGAATTAATCAGCGTCAGCACCAGGCTATGCTCTGAAGAACTCTTTTTTATGCACTGGGGGTCTCGTAACCCACACTGCTTCTGCACTGCCAACCATGCGTAAAGAGGTTTCTTTTGAATGTTGCAGTTTTGCTGTCGCACGCCATAGTATACGGTATACGGATAATTCACTGGATGCTGAGCTGTGCAAACACACATTGTCCGGTCTTAGCTGCCGCTCAAAACCAAGAATGTTTTGGTCTTCCGAACGCAATAGTTTCCAAGGATTGACTGGATGAATCCATATACCTACAAACCGAGGCTGTCGGGGGTGTTACTAACTGCGTTTATGAGCGTCGCCGTCAATGCCGCCAGTCGTGTATGTTTTGAAGGTGAAGATGCCGAAACCATCGAGCCGCCGGTGCGCGTGGTTTCCGGGGCGGAGGCCGTTGAAGGGGCATCGAATCGGACTTATCTTGAGGTGCCGCCGGGTGCGGGCAAACCGCCTCAGGTAGAAGGTCGCGCTGTGTATACATTCGCGGTTCCTGAGGATGGACGTTACAAATTGTGGTGTCGTGTGTACTGGCCCGACGGCTGCGGTAACTCCTTTGGCATGCGCATTGACGACAACCCTGAGTTCACGTTCGGTCAGGATGGCACGTACAACACGTGGCATTGGGTGGAGGCACCGCCGCGGCTGGAGCAGTTGGAGCTGCGCAAGGGCACGCATACACTGACGGTTATGAACCGTGAAGACGGTCCGCGGCTGGATCAAGTTCTTTTCACTACGAATCGGCGGTATGTTCCCGTCGCCATCGAATCGGTCACGGACCGGAAAGCAAGCCGTAAGCCGCGTCCATTGCCTGACTATCCGTGGCGTGTCGGAGGCAAGGGATTTAAGCGGCAACAGCCATAGGGGCTCTTGCGAAATGGCGTTCGCTCGAGCCGATTCTTTGCAAGGGGAACCCTTGATACATGCAAAAATCCCACGATCTGTTTGATAGCGTTACACTCTGGGCGGTCATCGCAACTGTTGTGGTGGCGCCTACGCAGTATGGTATAACATTGGGTGGGCAGATTAATGTTACGTTGGTCGATCCGTTAATTTGGGGGACGGCATTCCTGTGGGGTATAAACCGCCTGCGAAAGCGTGATTTCATCGACGTTCCCCTCCCCCCGCTTGTCATCAGCCTGTTTGTGGTGCTGGCAGCTCTTTCCGCTGTTCGCGGTGCCGGTCTGCTTCAGTCCGCGAAAGACCTTATTCAGCTTATCGAATACTTTATCCTTGCGTATATCCTTTTCACGCACGTGGCTGTCCGACGCATGGGAGCAATGGCGGTTGCGCGCCTGTTTCTGGCCGTGGCAAGTGTTGTCATACTGATTGGTGTTATTCAGTACTTGACGACACCGGTCGATGACTTTGCCGTCGGCGCAACATTCGGCAATCGGAATGTGTATGGCGGTTTTTTGTCGCTGTGCCTGCCGCTTTTCCTGGGCATGTTGATTTACGATAATCAGTGGCGGCGGCGCATGTGGTACGCCGCGGCACTGCTTCTGGGGCTGGCAACCACGCTATCCGGGGCCACTATGATCGCGGTGGCCGTGGGGGGCAGCATGGTCTGCCTGAGCCGCGGACAGCGGACATTTCTCGGGTTCGCCCTGGTGCTTGTCCTGTTGCTGGGCGTGGTTCTGCCGCGCTTACCACGGGAGAACACGTGGGAATTGCACGACTCCATAGCGATGTTCGAAGGAGATGGAACACCGGCTCAGCGCTACCCCGAATGGCAGGCCGCGTTCATCATGGCACAGGAGCATCCGTTACTGGGCGTAGGCATCGGACATTATCAGGAAAATGTCGGTCGATATTACGGGACCCTTCCGAGTCGCAACAAGAAAGCGGAAGCGGACACACAGAACCTGTACTTGGTGCTTGCTTCGTCAATTGGTTTCCCCGGTCTTCTCGCCTTTACGGGAGTGCTTGGCTTGTCAGTCCTTCGCGGCATCAACGGAACGACGCGGGTTCCTGAGCCTGCTGTGCGGGGCTGTTGCGCTGGGAGCGCAGGCGCCCTCATTGCGTTCAGCATCAACTCCATTTGGGCACCGCTCCTGGTTCGGGGTATTGGCATCCCGCTTATACTGGTTATGGTCCTGGCAAGCGCCTGCACGGCCTCGCGACTTATCTCCAAAAATGAAGAGTGCGATCCAGGTATTGTCTGAGTACTGGATCGCACTCGTTTTTCTGTTTGTCGTCTTCTACCGGCGGTGCGCACGTCGCCGATGATCCCGGTCGTATCGGTCGTGGTCTCGATGCCCGCCGCGCCTGTAGCGTTTGTGGTCACGGTCTCGTTTGAAATGAGGAAATCCTCGATGGCTTTGCTTGTGGCTACGCAGCCAACGCGGAGCACAACCGCGGGGCGTCGGACGCCGATGGTGAACCACGACTGTATGATGGCGGCGTGGAGCACGGACAATCCGAGTGTGGTGGACAACGACATGCCTATCGTGATGCACGGGCAAAGCGTCGAAGATGACGTTTGCGGCCACCACCCCCGTCAGTATTTTACCCACCGTAGCCCATTCTTTGTCTCCGGCTTGCGCCTCTGGCGCTTTCAACAATCCGGCCCCCACGATGAGGGGTGTTATCAAGCCAACGGCAATTGAGTGTTTGATGAACGTTTTCATTGTTCTGTCCTCCGTATGTTGCGTTGCGAGTTATAGGGTTTCAACGGCAATTGCCACGTACATTCTTTTAGACGCTGTGGGCTGAGGATTTATTCATTTGGTCCTTCCGCGGAATCCGTGGATCAACCCGGATATGCTTAAACGACATACTTTAACCGAGGCGGGTGGGCTGGCGGAAACAATGGCTGCCTGGCGGAACGACGCGTCCCGGAGACCGCCTGCTCGCTGAAGACTTGCTGCCATCGCCGCCTGAAGACGGAACTCTGACATACCCGAAACCAGGGTTGCGTTGTCAGTCTTCCATCAGCTTCAATACGGCAATCAGCGTGCTGTCCCCAGCATGCGGGAAACCGCCCAGCAGGACGGGTCGGCGGGACTTGAGACGAAGGCGTGTGCGAAGCAGCATTTGCTGTTGGCGGAATATGTGAACGGTCAAGGCCTGACTCTGCACATTGGAGAAGTTAAGAGTATAGCCGTAAGCCAGCGGTATACGTTGCCCTTCGCTAAGCGCAACTGTACGTCGTGAAATAAGCCGATAGCGGGTGAACCGCAGATTCTGCCTGAGCAGAGGAAGAATATCAGCCAGAGCTTCCTCCGTTTCATCCGCTTTCTTGTTATCGGCTCTCACGAAACGTATTTCGACGGTTCGGCGGGCCGACCCGTAATCCTGGGCCATGGCCGAGGCCGTCCACAGTAGGGCGGCGGCGAGCATTGTCGTCAGAATGGTCTTCACGTGTGAGCGTGCTCCATGCTTAGCCATCGGTAGTGGCCTCCGTTCCTGTTATCCACACAAGCGTCCCCCCGCTGCGGCGATCCTTCATTATCATAACCGACGTATGGTCAATATACACGTCTAACTCATCCACGCGTGACAGTGGTTCGCCTGAAGCATTGTCTACCGGCAGTTGCGGAAACTCCAAAACAACGAGCATGAGCAGGAGTGTAATCACGGTCGCCGCCCCGAGAGCAAGCTTCGGCCACAGCCGAGGGTATGCCGGCGGCCTCTCATTCGTCTCCCGCGGCATGCATTCCGCACGTGCCTTGAACCGACCCCAGAAAGCATCCGCCCGGGGAATCCGCGGGGTTGGTTCCGCTCTCTGTACCAGCTCGCGTAACTCTTTGTTTGATATCTGCTTCATGGTTGGCATCTCTTTACACTGGGGTATCACCCAAGCTTTTTTCCAAGATCCGTCGAAGTTTTCGTCGCGCATGATAGAGGCGTGACATGACCGTCCCAATAGAGACACCGGTGGAAGTCGCCACCTGCTTATAGCTCAAACCGTCCACGTCGCGCATGAGCATGGTCACTCTGTGGTGCTCTGGCAATTGTTGAATTGCCTCCCGCACGATCTGTTCCGTCTCGTGGCCGATGGCCTCTCGGTCCGGCGGCCGCCGGTCTGTATCGGGTATGTGTTCCACCGCCGCAACTTCCTCGTCACCGTCTCCCCGGTGGGTTACCGAAACCGTTCGCGCTTGCGCACGCGCACGTTGCCGCAGGTAATCGTAGGCACAGTTCCGAAGGACTCTGCAAAGCCAGGTTTTCAACGAAGCCTTGCCGCGAAACTCAGGTATTGCCCGCCAGACTTTCAGATAAGTGTCCATAACCACATCTTCACAGTCATTCGCCCCCACGAGTCGGTATGCAAGCCGATACAGGAGAGGCCGATACTGCTCGAACAGAGCCGCGAACGCGTCCATGTCACCCGTTTGTGCCTGGGCCAACAGTTGTTTTGTGTCGTTTGGTTTGTGCGGCATACGACATCCTGTCATTCAACGTGACCGGCACTCTCCACTAACATAGACGATGTAAGGTGCACGCTTATTCACCGAACCATAAAATAGATCGTACCAGCCTGCTAAAGTCAAGTGCTCGGTGTGACAAACCGGCCGGAAGACTTACCTTACTGTTGTCGGATGTGACTTTCTGCTGCAACGCTTGAGGAGAGCTAACGATAATACTGTTGAGTTCTGAGTTCCGGTTTCAGCCTGCAACCTGAACCCCGAACACTGACACCCCTCCTTAAATCAACAACATTTGGAGCTAACGACATGCGGGTTCTGATTACAGGCGGTTGCGGTTTCATTGGCAGCCATTTGGCGGAATATTACGCGTCACGGGCCGAGGTCCGTGTGCTTGACAATCTCCGGACGGGATCCCTGTCCAATATTGAAGGGCTCGCCGTGGATTTTATTCGCGGTTCGATACTCGACCCTGACGTGCTGATTCAGGCCATGGATGGGGTGGATTACGTGTTTCATTTGGCGGCGCTTGTGAGTGTGCCGGAATCCGTCGAACACCCGCAGGAGTGCGTTGACCTGAATACCAAGGGAACGTTGAATGTGCTTCAGGCCGCCGTTTCGGCGGGTGCGAAAAAGATGTGCTATAGCTCATCCAGTGCAATCTACGGCAATGCGAAAGAGTTGCCTAAGCACGAGTCCATGGTGCCTGCACCGACGAGTCCCTATGCTGTCACCAAGCTTTCGGGAGAATATTATTGCCAGATAGCATCGACTCAGCGGGGATTACCGACCGCGAGCTTGCGGTACTTCAATGTCTTTGGTCCACGGCAGGATCCGGACAGTCCGTACGCCGCTGCCATTCCGGCCTTTGTCAGCCGGGCAGTAAACGGTGACGATGTGCTGATCCAC
>JAIPIM010000262.1 GCA_021734725.1 Minisyncoccota bacterium
CTGTTCCAACGCCCACCCCAAGTCCAGTTCCGGTGACCGCTTTGAACTTCGGCTGGAAACTGGTTCGGATGACTTTGGGATCCATGGCAATTTCCGGAAGCGCCAAATCGGAAGGTTTCGTGGCGGCAAGTCTCGGCATGACCGACGGGCGGCTCGAGCTGCGCTGGCGTTTCTGGACCTTGACGCGGTGTTCGAGTTTGCGCGGCTCGTACGTTTTGGAAGGGGGAGGTGTCGTAAAAACGGTTGTCTCATCTAAATAAGCCCGCATGACAACCACCGAACCGAAGATGATCAAACCGAGCAAGTGAGCGGCCAAACTGCCCAGCAGAATGTACGACAGCAGTTTGCGGCGGCGCTCGATCATTTTCGAGATGCCGACGCTGTCAAGAATGCTGGCCAGTTCTTTCTTCATATCTCTTGTGGCCTCGTCGTATCAATCCGTTGTAAAGGTAACATTTTTGATGCCGGCGGCGGCGCATGCGTTCATGACGTCAATGACGCGTTGATGGCGGGCCTCGTCTTCGGCGGCAATGGTAATCATTGCTTCGGTCCGGTTGTTTTCGCAGGCAGCCTTGTACCGCATAAGCATTGAGCGCAAATCCGGTAATTCTTGAGATTCGGCGGAATCGAACTCGCGGCTGTTTAGGAAAACTCGGTTCTGGTGGTTTATTTCGATGACTTGTTCGTCCGGCATTTCAACTTCTTCAGCTTGTGCCACCGCACCCGGTAACCGTATCCCCAAATCTGCTTCACTTCGAACCAGGCTGGCGGTAGCCATAAAGTACACGAGCAGAAGAAAGACCATGTCAATCAGTGGAGCGACATTCAATTCAGGGTCTTCTATCGGATTCACTGGAACTTTCATGGTGTTCCTCCCGAACCAGACGGAACAAATACGCCAAACAAATATTCATCCATGCCGACGGCCGACAGTTCTTTCATAACGTCTTTGACTTGTTTATGCGGGCTTTCTGCATCGGCCCGTATATAGACTTTCAGCCGCGGATTTTCTTTCATCCGCTCCTTCACGGCAGCTGCCAGGTCATCCAGTTCGATTTCGTTATGCCCGCTGAGGATGGTGCCGTCCTCCCTTATATTGACCGTCCAGCGGTCGGGACGTTCTTTGGGGACGACGCCTTTGGTTGCGGTCGGTATCTCCAGCTGCACATTTTGTGTTTGGCTCAAGTGCGATGCGCACATGAAGAAGACGAGCAGCAAGAAGACCATGTCGATCATGGGGGCCATGGCGAACTTGGCGTCTTCTTGGGGTGGCAAATTGATCTTCATGGGTTACTCAGTGCTATTGCTGCGTGAGGCCGCGACCAGTTGATGAGAAAGGTTACCGAGAACTCTGGCCAATTCTGAAACCTGTGCCATGTATTTGTTTTTAAGATAGAAATAGAAAAACATCGCCGGGATCCCTATGACAAGGCCGGTGGCGGTGGTGATCATGGCCTCGCCGATGTTCGAGGCAAGCACTTCAGGTTGTCCCATGCCTCCCAGACCGATTTTCTGGAATGCCTTGATCATACCGCTGACTGTTCCCAACAGACCCAGCATAGGAGCAATCTGGGCAATGATCGAGAGATAATTAACGGGTTTCATACCGGCCGTCGTCTCGTGCACGGTGGCTTCTTCCATCGCTTTCTCCATGCTTTCCAAGTCCAGAATTCCGTCGCTGATGCGTTCCAGGCCGGCATGCAAGGTATTGGTCAGCAGGCTCGGGTTATCGGTGCACGTCTGTTTAGCATTTTCGAGGTTCAGCGACTTCAGATCATCTCTCAATCCCGGCACCAATTGGGGTTGCAGCATTTTCGATTCCTGCACGGTCAGGAACCCGTACACCGTCAGACCGATTGCGCCCACTGACAACAGCCCGAGTGGAAACATGGTCCAGCCGCCTTGTCGGACCAGTCCCCAAAAGGTTGTCTTTCCGGCTTTTTCGGACGCCACAATATCGGCATTTTCCGTGGCCTCGGCACTCGCTGAGGAGGGTGCATCCTGGGCATGGATATACGCGGCGGCCGTAAGAGCCAGCACAACGCAGAAGCTGCATACAACGATCATCCTATTCGCTTTCATGTCTTTTTTCTTCCTTCTGTTTCTCAACCAATGAGTTCAAGTGTGTTCGAACGGCTTCATTCATATCTTCATTGACATCGAAGAACACTTTATCGACGTCCGCAGCCTCTTCCTCGGCGGTCAACCCTTGGTTCATAATGACAACGAGTCGGTCATTGGCATGCTTGGCCCAGTATGTATTTTGGAAGAGGCGGGCTGTCTCGAAGTAAACGTCACGCGCCCGATGCCAATTGCCGATTTTTTCATAGCATTTTCCAGACAGCAACAGGGCGTTTGGAAAGGAATTGATGTTTTTTGTTTCAAACATCAGTGACTGGCTCAGTGCCCTCAGTGCTTCTCGGAATTCACTGTTGGCATATCGGATTTCCGCTTGTGTGAGGAAATAGAGACCATACGCCGGTTCGTTTTCTCCTGGTATGGCGATGGCTTCCAAAGCAGTGGTCGCCGTCTCGAACTTGGAAAGTTTAGTCAGACAGTAGACGGCGAGGACTTCGGCTTCCGGGGCGTTTAAGTACCAGTGGGCCTTCCCTACTTGGCGGAATATGTCAGAGGCGAACTCGTATTCCTTGGAACCCGCACGTGCTGCATCGGTATCGGCGAGGATCGCCTTCGTATTCGCGGCTCGCATGAAGTAAATTGCTGTTTCAAACGCGAGGGGCGTCAACTCATTGCCGGGTATATCGAGGAATTGCAGGGAAGGCTTGATGGCAGGCAGAAGCGTCAGAGCAGCGGACAGCCAGTTCTGTTCGCGGAGAGCCTTTAATACGGCTGACCGGTTGTATTCGTATTCCACGTCGAGCAATTCCAGGTTCTCGGGTTCGATTCTACTGCGGACATTGGGCGCGGAGGCGTAGGCAAAGATCACTTTGTCTTCTTCTGAGCGCCCGAGCAAGACGATTTCCTGCACATCCTTGTCACCCCGAATCTTCGCTTTCAAACCTGGGGGGCGGGCGTTTTGTTGCGCCTGCACGGACAGGCTGAAGGACAGCCCGAGCAAAGCCAGATAGACGGTTGTCTTGTGGTGCCGCCGGTTCATTGCAGTCTCCCGCTTGCTCTCTCAAGAGCTTCTTTTGCTTCCGCGGCCTCCGCCGTCTGCGCAAGCTCTTCTTGTGCCAGCATTTCTTCCAGCACCTCACGCACTTTCTCATATTCTCGCAGCTTTGTCAAGCACTTTGCACGCTGGATGTAGGCTTTAGCGGTCCACTGAGTATAGTTTGAATAGAGGAGGTAAATTCGTTCGAAAAAGGCACTTGCGGTACGGAAGTCACCCTTTTTCATGGCGATTTCTCCGCGCCTGTAGATTGTGGCCGGCCACGTTGGCCCCCGCCATTCCCGGACCCCCAGGATATCCTCAAAGCACTCGTCGGCTTTGCTGAACTCGCCTTTTCCCATGTGAAGTTGCCCGAGCAGAAGCAGTGCATCCGCCGCAATTCGATTGGCGGCAAACTGTTCGGTGATCGTTTCCAGCTGTTCCCGGGCGGTTTCATGGTTGCCCTTTTCAAGCGCTTTCTGAGCGACAGTCATGCGTGCTTCGGGCGCGTAATCGGTTTCCGGAAAATCGTTTATGATTCGTTCAGCGGCCTGTACCGTGAGCGAATCGTTGCCTTGTTTGGCGGCTTCGTCCATAATGAACTCGAGCACCATTGGTGATGCGAGGGGAATATTCCTCTCGTTCAGTAAAGCGGCGCGGTGCGCCTCTTTTTCGACGAGGTTTATGCCGGGCTTATAGAGCATGCACCGCTGCAGGCGCAATACGAGGGTGGCTTGTTTCTCTTGACGTGCCTCAGTCAATAGCGCCTGCAAGTTTTGCCACGCTTTCTCGGCTTGTTCAGGGGGTAATTGCTTGGCCATGCCGATCCACTCATCCAGCAAGAGGTCCATTCCCAAAGCGGTTCGATCCGCGCCGTACTTTACTATGTTTTGCAGGAAACAATCGAGAGCTTCGTCTTGCCGCCCCGCATCCCACATATACCCTTGACAATCCAATAGATGGCTTGCGGAATATTGCTTCCTTCACGGTTCGCGTCGACGTATCGTCGGAAATGCGTGATCAGGTCGTCAAATCTTTTCTGCCCGTGCAGGATTTCACCGCAGCGGAACTGACAGTAGTTATAGAATTCAATGTTCAAGTCATGTTCAAGCGCCCGCTGGTAGCGCGTCACGGCTTGAGAGTTCTCACCGAAGAACCCCGATATGTCAGCCAGCATCATCCACGCTTCACCGCCCAATGTGCTTTCGGGATACTGCTTGACAAATCTGAGCAGCCCCTGTTCGGCTGCATTGAAATTGCTGAGACCGTAATCGCAGACTGCGTAACGGAAAGTCGCGTCTTCGTGATAGGTGGATTCAGGGTAATCGGCCAGGAAGTCCGCGAATGTGTTTCGGCCAAATTCATAATTCTGGTTGAAAAGCAGGGACATGCCAAGCCAGTAGGTTCCCTCTTCAGCGCGTTCATTCTCCGGGTATTCGTCCTGCAGGCGCCGGAGCCAGCGGACGGCATCGCTGAACTCTTCCTCCATAAACGAGGCATATCCCAGAAGAAACATACATTCTGCTATGGATTCATGCTGAGGACTAACCCCCAGCGCTTCGGTCAGCACAGCAATGACTTCCGGCCATTCCTTGCGGCTGGCCCGCATTTGCCCCAGCGCCAATGACACACGATCGTAATAGGTACTTTTGGGGTAGTCGTCCATGTACTGACGGCCAAGTTGAAAGGCATCGTCCCACGGGCGGATTCGCGTTGCGCAGTGAAACGCCAGGAAGAGGGCCTCCTCTGCTTGCTCTCCATCCGTTTGCTGTACCAGGTAGAGAAAACCCGCCAGTGCTTCGCGATAGCGCCTAACCTCCATATAGGCTCGAGATATTCGAAAGAACAGCTGGATGTCGTAATTATCGATTGTTTTAAGCGCTTCGATTTCGGCCTCCAGTTCGCCAATAGTCTCCTGCACTCGCAGAAGCTCACGGTACTTTCCCGGAATGCGGCGGAGTCGTGCCGAATAACGGTGCAGGTAGTCCAGATGCGCCTGGCTGCGTTGGCTGATCACCTCACGAGGATAGACCATGCGGTACACCCACAAGGCATAGCGGTATTGTTCACTGGCGAAGAGGAAATCCCCGACCTCCAGCGCCGCCATATTAAAGGCGATACTGCGGGCCGCAAACGAATCGACCGCCATCAGGTAGGGTATCAGGGGGAAGACTTTTTCGAGCTGCAGTTCCTGGAGGTAGGCCGTTGCCAATAGCGTGACTATCCAATTTTGACGCATACTGTCAGGGACAATAGCGTACGCTTGTTCCAGGAAGGGAAGGGCGGTTTCCCAGTCATTGTCCGCCAATGCACAGCGCGCCATGGAACACAGGACATCTGTCTTCCAGTCGTCGTTAAGTGAATAGTTCTCAAGCACGCTCTTGTAGGTTTTAAGGGCCTTCTTGTAATCCCCGGTGAACCGATATCCATCGGGGATAAAGACGGCGGCTTCAATGACGTGTTTGCCGTTGGGATATCGTTTGATGTACGTGTTAAATGCCTCTTCCGACTGGCTGAATTGACCGGTGAGGTAATAGCACAGCCCCAAGTTGAAATAGATAGGTTCCATTAACCTCACTATGTTTGGATTCTGATTGTCGCCGAGATAATCGATCAGTTGCAGCAAATACGGAATTGCCCCTTCGTAATCGCCTTGAGACAAGGCCATCAGGGCATTTTCGCGAACTTCTCGGGGACTTTCCCGGGCTGGGCATTGGGGGGAAGCGGCAAGCAAGAGGATCAGCGTGCAGCCAAGGACCGCTGCTAACAGACGAGGGGCTGTCGTGAG
>JAIPIM010000263.1 GCA_021734725.1 Minisyncoccota bacterium
GCAGATACCACTCGCCGTGATAGGAAGCCAAATGCAGGGGCTCAATCTCATACGCGCGAATCTGGCCGTCGAAGCGCTGATAGCGCATCCGAACCCGCGCGCACTGCTGCGCCGCCCGCGCCGCCGCTAACCAGATGTCCGGATTCTGCCGGGCGTAGTCCTCGCCCAGCACCGTGATCTGCTCGGTCAGCGCCGATGGCTCCATGCTGATATGACCTTCCAGTGCCGAGGCCATTTTCGCCAGGGCCGCCTGCATATCCTGTTCACCCTGCAGGCGAACAAATTGTGGCCGAACAGAAAATTTCATTTTATGCGAACCTGTGGCGTTAGATGCAACAGGTCCTGTTGTAGAATGCCCCCGATGAATACACAAACTGCCATGCTGAAAGCCCACGCCACATTCTCCGAGCCGCCACCCGTGCTGGATGCCTCCGCTTGGCCCGCCTTCTGGCGCGATCTGAAACACGTCCTCCGCGCCTGGGGCTTCCGGCCCGGAACCCGACGCTTGTACCGCGCTGTCCTCCGCGGTCTGGCCCGGTCCTCCGGCCGGCCCCCGAGCCAACTCGAACCCCGCCACCTCGACGCCTATCTCAAGCGCCTCGCAGGCCAAGACTGCTCCGCTTCCTGGATCGCCATGAACATCAGCGTCCTCCGCACGGTTTTCGAGAAATGCTGCCGACGGAGTCTCGTCGGAAGACGCCCCGCTCCCCGGCGACCCTACATCCTTCCCCTGGTCCTCTCCCAGGAAGAAACCGCCCGCTTGCTCCGCGAAGCCACTTCCCCCCGCGACGCCCTGATCCTCTCCCTGCTTTACGGCTGCGGACTCAAACCCGGCCAAATCCCCGCACTCCGCTGGGAACACTTCGACCCCGACCAATGCCAGCTGCGCCTCGAAGGCCGAGCCATCCCACTGCCCGAAGGGCTCTTGCCAATCGTCCGCGCCGGACTCGAGCGCTGCGGCCCCGCCGAACTCGTCTTTCCCGGCCGATACCCAGGCGCCGCACTCTCCCAGCGTACCATTCACCGCGTCGTGCAGACCGCCACCCGCCAGGCCCAACTCGACCGGCCCGTCACTCCCATGACCCTGCGCAACTCCTTCGCCGTCCATCAGCTCCAGGCCGGACACTCCGTCCGCCAAGTCCAGGAATGGCTCGGGCTCGATGATATCGAATCCGTCCTGCGCTACTGCGCCTGCAACAGAATTGATGATTGCCGAATGAAGATTGACGATCTTATGCAATCGGCAATCGGCAATCCGCAATGGGCAATTATGGTCCCAATCATTCCCGTTCAAGACAGCACACCGCCTTTCCCCGTCGAAAGCCCCTTGCAGTATTTCCTCGCCTGGTTTCGGAACCTCACCCGCTGGCGACCCCACCGCCCCTCCGGATAGCCCCGCGCGCCGCACCCAAACAACCGGCCCCGTAACCCCCAACGCAACCCGTCTGCCCAAAACCACCCCGGCGCACCCTCCCACGCCCGCCACGCGAATTTCACCCTTGACTTCCCGGCCGGTTTGCGCAGAATTCAGTCCAATATGAATGCCGGGATGTCCATAAGACCGAAGCAAAAGGAGCGAACCGCCGCTGTGCGCGCCGAATCTGACCGCAAGACCGGTCTTTCAGCCGTGCACCGCTAGAATAATTCTGTTGGGCAGGAGGAAGACTATGAAACTTGCGCGATTCGCAGTGGCCGCTGCCGCCATCCTTGCTGCAACGCTGTGTCTTGCGGAATCTTTTCGGAGCCACAGCGCCGGCGGGATGTGGTACGGGAAATATGTGTGGGCAAGATTCACTGATGAGACGTTCGTTGACCAGCCAACCTGGAGTCTGATCCAGACGTCCGAGCCCCCGCTGAAAGCCTCGCAGGCCTGTAAGATCGCGACGGCGTATGTTGCGGAGACCAAGGCCGACCAGCTTACGTATGCCATCGAGAGTGTGGCGGTGACACGGTACTTCGATACGGACTATTGGTTCTACAATGTCCACTTCGAGTCTGTTGTCGAATCGGGTGATGACTCATGGCAGGCATTGGAACCCTATCGAACGCTGCTTGCCCAAGGCGTTTACCCTCCAAGCACGAATGTGCCTCCAAGGCTGAATGTCTTCATTCTCATGTCTGGTGAAGTTATGAACTTGGAGGAGATGTAGGATGCCCAACAAGACGCCTCGACACGTACGCTGAAAGGCCGCCGCAGACGGCGTCCTTCCAGCGCCGGTCAGGCGCGACGTTCGATGAGGAGGATGACGTATGAGCCACTATGGGAATCTTGGAGCGCTGGCTTTTCGGATCTTGGCGGTGATTGCTTTCTTTATCGGCATCAGCGGACTGCTGTACTGGATTCCGACCGTTTCCCGTCTGGCGGAGACCGCCCCTCGGTATGCGGATGCATACGCCAGAGCCGGTTCCAGCGTCTTCTACACTTTCGGCGGAATCGTCCTGTTTTTTCTGGGAAGACCGCTCGGCAGACTCGTGTCATGGGGACTGGAGATGAAAGACATCGAACCAGGCGTCGGAAGGTAGCTCGACCCGCGGCGGGTCTCGCACCTTCAACGCCATCGTTCGCTAAAAAAATAATATGAATTCAATTTTCAGAATAATAGTGATCTCGATCTTTGGAACAGCGCAATTTCTCCTGGTACTGGGTGGCGTCAAATATTACGGACAAGGCCATATCGGAAAAGAATTGCTTAGCATTATCGCGAGTGGAGTCGCCCTGGTTTCTATTGTCTGGCCCGCATACATGCTCAAATCATTGAAACCACCAGGAAATGAAAAATAGAAGCGAACAACCGGGTCCACCTTACGCGCCGCAAGCGGCGCGACGGTGACCCGTGACGTTCGATGCAACAGATGAACATGAGAACGCTATGCTCAGTTATCGTACTGGTCGCGCTGGTCGCCGGGTGCAACAGGGCGGCCGACCTGTCATTCGATGCTATCGAGATGGGGACGAAGCGGTCCACATTCGAAGCAAGTGCGGGCGAGTCGTTGATGACGACGACCAATGCCGACGGAACCCTCACGTGCAACTACATTTGGCGTCGCGGCGGACGGATATCAGGGGATCGCCGTTCCAGAGGCGGCGATGCCATCAGCGGCGCCGTCATCCTCTACAGCAACGGAGTTGTGGTGGGCAAGTATCCCGTCCTGACTAGGTGAACACGAGGAGCATCGAACAACGGCAGCCAGGCTAGAGTTCGCCCTGCGGGCTCACTCAGCCTGCTGCCGGGCGTTGGCAGCACGGATGAATAAGATGAAACTATTACCAGTGATCGCACTCCTGTTGGCGGCGGGCTGCCAGACGACGCAGCCACCGCAAATTGCACAACAGGCAGAACGCACGGAACCGAGCACATCACACCCATTCTCGGAGATGCGTTTTCCTGACGAAGTTGGCGCGTTTCGCAAGGGCGAGATCAAACGATACGATCGCGCCGGCCGCGATGTGTCGGTAGCCTACAATCTCGCCCGCCTCGGCTCCGCCGTGGCGGGAACCGTCTACGTCTACCCGGCACCAATTGATGTGAAGGTCTTGCCCATACCGAAGGTCGGCGAAGCCCCTGAGTGGTTCGTGAAGAATCACACAGAGGAGATCAAGAAGCAGATCATACAACATCACACAGGTGCGCAGATCTTGTCGGAGGATGATGTTGAAATCGATCAGGCATCGGGCATGCAGAAGGGGCGGCGGGTCCTGTTCCAGTACACAGAGAACACCCCTTATGGTCCCCAGCCGTTCCTCTCAGAGATGCTTCTGTTCACCCACGGAAAGTGGTTCGTCAAATACAGATTCACCTACCTGAGAGACTACAAGTCGGTCGTCAGAAGGGACATCGACGAACTTGTTGAGGCGCTGAAGTGGCCACAATGAGGGCTGCCAACAACCGCCTGCATGATATTCTCGCTCCGCTCGAAATCATGAGGCGGGGCGTTCGGTCAGAGAAGAATGAATTTCACAGCCATAGATTTCGAGACCGCAAATTCTTCACGCGGGTCTGCGTGTGCGGTCGGATTCTGCACCGTGCAAGACGGACAGATCATTCGGTGCAACCAACGGTTCATCCGTCCGGAACCACTGTACTTCTCCCCTTTCAATGTTTCGATTCACGGGATCACTGAAGCAGATGTCGCGGATGCCCCTGCGTTTGCGGATATCTGGCCCGAAATGCTTGCCAGCATTTCTGGGCCGTTGGTCGCCCACAATGCATCCTTCGACATCAGCGTAATTCGCCGTTCCCTAGACGACGCCGGTCTTGAGTATCCCGACCTCGATTATTACTGCACCCGCGTCATGGCGAAGCTCGCTTGGCCGGGCATGCCGACATACGGATTAAACCATTTAGCACAACATCTCGGACTCAGTTTCCAGCACCACAATGCAGCAGAAGATGCCAAAGCATGCGCCGTTCTGGCGTTGGAGGCTTGCCGCGTTCGTGGAGTTGAAGAATTGTGGGAATTGGATGAGCCATTCGTCTTCTCTGGGGGGCGATTGTACCCTGGTGGATACACGCCCTGCAATGGACGAGGTAAAGACCCATCGATCCGAAGCGGCAGCTCGCACAAGCTACGAGCTGCTGACGTGTCAGCCACGGTGAAAGAGTTTGATGCTTCGCATCCTTTTTACGGCAAACGTTTCATTTTCACAGGGGGCATGACCGCCCTTCTGCGTAAGGATGCTATGCAGGCTGTTGTTGACCACGGTGGCGCATGCCACGATACGGTTCGACAGGATACCGACTATCTTGTCTTGGGTCAAAAAGGCTACATCGGCTACGGTGCAGGCCACAAGAGTTCGAAAATGAAAAAGGCAGAAGAGATGCTGGCCAAGGGCCTTTCGATTGAGATTATATCGGAAGCTGACTTCGTCAGTCTTCTGTAGGAGGAAAGCATGTCAAAGGAATCTGATTTGTTTGGAAAGACATTTGACCAGCAACTGCAAGTTGCGGGCGATGAGATTGCGGACAGTGACATCAGTCCGAATCGCCGGGTTCCCGGCGAAGTCGTGTTTGAACCTGTCCTCAACGGAGTTCGCGTCACCGCCCGTGACTCAGAGCACCGCGTGCTCTGGGGCTTCATTGGGTCGAAGGACATGATCAACCAAATTCATTGTCCCGTTGCTGTGTACGAGACGCTACAGGAACTTCTTGGGGAAGAACTGGACAAGCACGGCCTCCCGAAGCGGGAGGCCGGAGATCCCATGCAGGCAGCACAGCGCGCCGTGGATGCCCTACAAGAAACTCTCGATAACCTCAAGGCATCCATTCAAGTCAAAAAGGTATCTGATGCGACACTGGAAAGAGCCAAAGCCATTGCGCGCATTGCGAGCGATGCGGACAGGATGATCTGTCTCGAAGCATCATCGTTCAAGGGAATCAAAGGGAAGACCGAACCAGAGAATTGACACGTACCAAGTAAGGCCGCGCGATGCGCGTCCTCACTGGTCCGGTCATTCTGATCGTTATGCACTTGCAATATCAACCGTCTGCCCATATGTTATTGCCATGCCTGAACTATCAAGATTTTTGGGAATTGTGATCGGCATTTTCCCGCGAGAACACCCGCCGCCGCATTTTCATGCAGTGTATGGAGAATATCAGGTCACCGTTGAAATACAAAGCGGCATCGTTCACGGGGACTTTCCAAAGAGGGCGCTGCGCCACGTTTTGGAATGGCTTGATCTACATCAGGGCGAACTTCTTGCCGACTGGAATCTTATTCAGGCAGGACGTCCAGGGTACAAAATTGCCCCATTGGAGTGAAAAATGATACCGAAAGTTATTGAAGCCAAATATGAACATGATTTCGTTGTCTATCTCCGGTTTGATGACGGAACGGAGGGCGATGTTGATTTAGGCGATGAACT
>JAIPIM010000264.1 GCA_021734725.1 Minisyncoccota bacterium
GGACGATACTACTACAGAAGAGTCCACCCCCCCCAAGAAGACAGTCGACAAACAAGCGCCGGCGGACGAACAACAACAGCGTACCGGCAAGGATCGAAAAAAGGAAGGTTCAGCTGCGGCGAAAGACAAACCGGAAAAGAACGTTAAGGCCAATGCCGGCAAGCGCCGTTCAAAAAAGACGGCAAAAGCTACAGTCCCGAAAAAGACATCCGCAAAAACGGCGTCAGCCGCAGAGACAGGACAGAAAACGCGTAAGAAAACGAAGAAAAAAAAGAAACCCGCGGCACATCCAACGGGGGGAAAAAACCGGAAGCAAACCTCCAGCAGTAAATCTCCAACCAAGCAAAAAGCCAAGCGAGACACCAAGCGTACCAGGAAAGTGAAGACACCCTCGTCAGAGAAGAAAAGCCGCTTACGAATCGACGAAGAAACACCGTTCTTCCTTGAATGAACCGCCATTGCACTCGGCGGCACCGGCCCGATCATAAGACGCCACGGCGAGTATCCTGTAATTTAAATACTCTCACAGGTTTTTGAATGACAGGACACTGACCTGGATTATGCACGAGTCAAGCTTGCCCCCGATTTCTGCGAGACACCCGAGTGAAGCGAGCGCATTTTGAACACAATGACTCACAACCTGTCCGCTAACGAGAACCACCTCGCACCGTATGCCACCCGCAGTACGGAATCCCGCGGGCGCCGGCAGCCTCACGCCGCGCACGCTTTTCGGAATCCGTTTCAGCGAGACCGCGACCGCGTTATTCATTCACGGGCGTTTCGTCGCCTCGACGGTAAGACACAGGTCTTTCTAAACGGAAAGGGAGACCATTACAGGACGCGCCTGACACACACGATCGAAGTAGCTGCAATCGCCCGGACAATTGCACGACGGCTGCGCCTGAACGAGGACCTCACAGAGGCCATCGGTCTGGCGCACGATCTCGGACATACCCCTTTCGGCCATGTGGGGGAACGTGTGTTAAATCGTCTGCTCGGCGAACGGCACGGTGGATTCGACCACAATTTCCAGTCATTGCGCGTTGTCGACCACCTTGAACAGAAATATCCGGATATTGACGGATTAAACTTGACGTGGGAAGTCCGTTGTGGGCTTATCAAGCACCGTGGCCCCCAGACAACGGAGCTCGATGGCGTCATATTACCACGCCACCCGGCACTGGAAGCGCAAGTTGCCGATGTTGCTGACGACCTTGCATACTATACGCACGACATCGATGACGGCCTCGAAGCCGGTCTGCTTGATGACTCAGCTCTGGCAGACGTAACGCTTTGGCGAAAAGCTCAGGATATTGCGTTGCATGAGGGTGCCAGCATCGGTGACGGTAATCTTGCCCCTTATACCGTGCGCTGCCTTATCGACATGCTTGTTGGAAACGTTATTGCACGCTCTCTCGATCGATTGCAGCAGCTCGAACCACCATCGCCACTGATGGCACAGGAACAACCTGAGCCGCTCATCGGGTTCGATGAGGATTTCCAAGCGCTGAACAGTCAGTTGAAAGAATTTCTGTTCCAACACGTATACTGGCACCCAGAAGTCACGCAGGTAAATGAACGCGCGGGGCGGGTCGTCGGCGACCTTTTTCATTTCTTCCTTGAGCATCCTGACCAGCTGGGCTGTGGCGCACGCGCCCGCATGAAACGGTTCGGCCTGCATCGCAGTGTCGCCGATTATATTGCGGGAATGACAGACCTGTTCGCTCTGGAACTTCACGGCAGACTGTGCTGACGCCGTTCTTCACCCTTTCCGCCTTAGGGTTGCGGTGCAGATGACCATGGGCTTGGAGGGGGTTCTCCCGGACGACAAAAAGGGCAAGCTCGAATTTGACAAACTTCGCAACTTCAGTATATTACATATGTTGGTTTTGTATGCTGGCCTTGCTGATTCATTCGACAAGCCTCCCTCAATAATGCCTCGCCATTATGTCGGCATACATCTCAAAATAACGGTATACGGCGCGAGGCTAGTGCAGGAGAATAGATCGATATGGCCGCAATCAATCAGTCCGAAATTGAAACACTACTTCCCGGGCCACGGCACATCGAAATAGTCGACGGGACAACCGAGCTTTGCTCAGATGTTCGCCTGGCCACTTCAAATGTGTTGCCATACATGCGGAAAACTATGCGCACAATCTTTTCCGCTGCCAACGTACGGATCGTGGCCAACAAGAAAAAGTTTGTCATCCATGTCAATATCCTGGAAGACAGTGACATTGACTACTGCAACTGCCCTGAAGTTGCGCGGGATGACTACTATCGAATGCAGATCATCGATAACGTCGTTACAATCGAAGCTTCATCGCAAACAGGTGCCGTATGGGGGACCCAGACGTTTGCTCATCTCATCAGTCGAGCCGGTGCGGGCGTGATCATCCCGAATATCATACTTGCAGACTGGGCAGAGACACGCAAACGAGGTCTCTGCATTCCTGCCAATCACACGTCGGCACACATGCATCTTGACGAGTGGGGCAATTTCCTGGACCGCATGGTCGAGCTTAAACTGAACACAATGATTGTTGACGTGTTCGGTCACAGCGGTACACGCACCAATCCTATCGGTGCTGAATTTCTCCTAACCTCCTTCGATGAAACTGATGAACTGAAGACCGCGAACCTGCTTTGTTATTACTCACCTGTTAAGGGGGAATGGCTGGACTCTGAAGAGTTGATTCCCGTGATCGCGCAAGAAAATGGTTTCACGGACCTTGTCAACGCCACCAACGAAAAAGGCATCTCGCTGCTGCCGGCGTTTACGCCCATTGGATGTAACTATACTTTCACCAGCGCATTTCCCGATCTGAAAGCGAAAGGCCCGGCACCGGACGATAACGGCAGAATTCCCACTTGCCTCAGCAGCGAGAAAGCACGCAATTGCCTAGCCACTATCTACGGAAAACTGATCGAAACCTATTTCCCGGATGGCCTGGAATACTTGCTGATACAATTGGACCGCTTGCCGCCGGCAGACGAGGAATCACTGTGGTGCCAATGCAACACGTGTGCCGGTCAATCTCCCGCGACTATTGTAAAGCAGTTCTGTGTCTGGCTGGTCGAGATGCTGAGCACAAAGGGGGTAAACATCGTACTTCTGCAAAATGCACTTCCTGATCAGACCTTGGATATCCTCAATGAGGATCTTGCAACTGAGCTGGACAATGCAGGTCTCGGTGAGAAGGTGGGATTTGTCGCCCAAGGATGTGCCCAGGATACAAGTGCCACAATTTATGGTGCGCTCACCGGGCCGAACAAAAGCGAATCCTGGTTGGCAACAGGTAACGATGCGTATGGATACCCAGGAGACCAGGCACTGACAACTGTGGCATTGTCGCTGACAAAAACTGCGATGGAAAGCAATGTCCACGGATTCTACAGGATGACCGCCCCGCATCCCGTGTGCCATGACAGTGAACGACTCATTGCTAAAGCATTGTGGAAGGCCGACGGCAAGAATGCTACGGATGATGCAAGAACTGTGGCCGAATCCGCATATGGTGAGAACGCTGAAGATTATCAGACGGCCGTATCACTGCTCCGTGACTTGTTTGCAGAAAACAAAGCGCTTGCCGTCTGTTATCCATGGATTCCGGCGGATGCCAGGCTGGCCATACCCTATACGGTAAAGCAGGCACTGGATCAACTTGGGACTGTTGACAATGCAACGGCGCAACTGGAAGACGCTGGTAAGAAAGCTCAGCAGGCTGTTGACGCACTCACAACCTTGCTGAAACAAACCGAGGACGAAGGATGCACCATTCCAAGCATGTATGTCACTGTCGCAGAGTCGCTTCTGGCAGAAGCATATCAGGTCAGCGCAGTCGCTAAGGTTTATGGCGCATTGTTTCCGTTCAGGGAAAACTTGGCATCAGGCACAAAAGACGACGCGACTAAAGACGCCTGCGCCGGTGCAAAAGACGATCTCCTCTCATACATGGCGCTGACCCAGAACCGTCTCCCTCGATACGCCATCCCCGACGCACTTTACAAACTCAGTGTGCTCTCAACTTTCCTGGATGAGCAGGGATAATCTGAATTAACAAACAGCTCAGCGCTGCCTGACAGAAAGATCGCTGGGACGTACCGTCTCAAACACGAACACAGCTGATTTTTCCAGGAGTTGCGCTACGCCGAGAGAACCCTCAAATCCTATGGGCAGCCGCATAAATCGGCATTGACTGACATTGGGTGGATTGAAACCTTGGACTTCTCCGTCACGCGACTTGCACATCATACAGACCATCTTGGGGGGGCTTATGTTTTCTCTTCGCCCTCTCGAATTCGCCGGATGATATCCGTGGTCGACATGCCGTCTACAAAACCAAGTAAAGCTATGCGACATCCCATCCGTTTCAGCAGACGGAACTCCTCCTGCACCAGTGTTTCCTCGGTGTAATCACCACCTTTCACATAGACATCCGGCGTCAATTTCTCCAATAAGTCCGTGCAGTGTTCGGTATCGAAGAGGACAACCCCATCAACGCTTTCCAGACTGGCGAGCATGTAAACACGATCATCCTGTCGGACAATCGGACGACCAGCTCCTTTGACCTTTTCGATCGACGCATCCGTGTTTACCAAAACCAGGAGAACATCCGCTTCTGCCCGAGCCCGATTGAGGTATTCTACGTGCCCGCGGTGAAGCAAATCAAAGCATCCGTTGGTAACGGCGGTCAGGTGGCCCGCTTCGGCCACCACCCGGCGCCATTCCAAAGCCTCTTCCAACGTCATGAGTTTGCCCTTGGGATCACGCATCGGATAAGGTCCTCAGTCCAACGGTTTCAAAATCTGGTGTATTTTCATTAATACACGACGGGTCATCTCGCGACTCTTATGTTCCGCGCATTGTCGCAGAGCGGCCGCGGCCCGACGCAACTCGCCCCACTCCATGTTGGCGGCAAGGCTGTGCAATGCTTGCGATTTGGCTGCAGCGTCAGCCCAATCTCCCGTACGGATATCTTGCCGCAGAGAGCTGCAGAGTTCCTGAATATTAGCGCGGAGACAATGGTTCAAATAGTCGAGATCATCCCCTCGCACGTCGTAATCCTGCCTTAAGAACTCGCGTATTTCTTCGCTTTTTGAAGCTGTTTCAGGTGACATGTGCACTCCAATTGATCTGTGCAGCCGACACTTCCAGCCCCTCAAAATACGTCCACACCCGGCAATCTGTCAAGTGCCGCGGTGTACTTTGTAGCGAAAAAGCCGGTATGTTATGTGCAACCAGTCACTAATAGTGAGATACCATAAGGAGTTCTACTATGGTGCGGTCTCGACCACATATATTGATTGTCGGCGCAAATCCCGCGTGGCAAGTGACTCTGCATTTCGAGACGCTCTGCTTTGGGGAAGTCAATCGCGCGTACAGTGTCGCCGGCGTGACTGGCGGTAAAGGGGTTAATGCCGCCACTGCCCTGAAACAACTTGGCACCGACTGCACGGTCCTCCAGTTCGCGGGGGGGGACACGGGAGAACGAGTGTGCAGTGATCTGCACGCACGGGAAATCGCCCACCAAACCGTGACTACTCACAGCACTACACGCACCTGCACGACGCTGCTCTCTGACGACTCCGGTGAAATGACTGAATTAATCGAACCTTCGAACTCGGTGAACCAAGAGGAAGAAGACGCATTCCAACAGTATTTTCGAGAGCTTGTTCAAGACATCGACGGTGTTGCTATCTGCGGCACCCACCCACCGGGAGTGCACGACGATTTCTACAGTTCCCTCATTTACACGGCGAAAGACCGCGCATTCATTGTCCTGGACACGTACAAGAATGCCAAAGCTGCTTTTGCCGCGGGTGCGCATATGTTGAAAATCAAC
>JAIPIM010000265.1 GCA_021734725.1 Minisyncoccota bacterium
TGTGTGACAGTCTGTAGAGGCTCTTGCAAAACCCACTCAGCCGCGCGTGGGTTTTGCAAGAGCCTCTGTAATATAAGGGGTCCCTCGCCGGATGCACGTGACAGCACCCATTGGTGTAAGGTAATTTTCGGGAGTGCGGTTTCCTTTGGAGCGGCCGCTGTTTGCACGGTCTTCGATCCGTGTGGCACACGGGTGCACCAGTGTTCAAGGTGCAAACGAATCGAGAAAGTCATTCAATTCCGGCCCGAGTCGCCGTCGTCTTTCCTGGTCATCGCCGATAACATCCATGTAGGGCGCGAAACGTACTTCCGGTGGCACCACCTTACGCTCGATGCTGTTGACGTAGGCTTCTATACGTTTCTGGTTTGCGAGTCCTTCAGTGAACATCCGATTGGCGCGCTCAATGTGTTTTGCAATGGGACCATCGTTTGTCTTGAGCAGTCTGCGGAGAACCATGCGATACTGTTCGAGCGCCGGCTTCAAGGGAGTGGGTGCGTGCCGGATCAATTGAATGAGCTGCTTCTCTTTTCGCAACAGCATATCCGGATTCAGTGGATAGTCGGTAAGCACGTCTCCAATCTCATGGATGCCTGCATGCTGTATGCCGACTCTGCCATGTTCGTCCGGTTGTACGATTTCAATAGTAAGGATGTGCTTGAGGCGGTCGACCACCTGTTCCGCGGAGAATTGACCGGGACTTCTGGTCGCATGCTTCAGCGCGTATTCGGCAAACCACGGCCGGAGAGGCCGATCGGGGCCAAAATACCGAGAAACAACGGCTTCCAGGCTTCCTGCCGGATCCTTTCCTGCCGCCAGTTGGCGCAAGAGGTCTGAAGCAGGGGATTCTTTGTCCGTCCTGGTATTCTCGGAGAGGATCTCAAGCAACAGGTGGCAGTACATTGCATACAGAGTATAAGCCGATTTCCGGTGCGAGGGTACGGGGTGGCGGAGAAGTTGTCGCGGATCAGGTCTTGTGCCTTGGCGCAGCACATTGCGAACGGCTTGGTGGTCCAGAGTGTGGCCGGGTGGGGTTGTCGGTCCATCCCTCGCAACGGCGTAAGTGATGCCTGCGGCGAGGCCGTCGAGTTGTCCTTCGTCAGGCGCTGAAACACCCATTTCAACAGCCCGTCTCGAGAGCAGTTTACGGGCAACACGATGCACCGCGGCGGTGGGATCCGTGGAATTCGTAAGTGCCAGGGCGGCTTGTCCGCCGGTGGTTTCCTCCCGGGATGCATCGGTGTATACGGTAAGCATCGGCGGTGGTGCGGTCCCTTGGCGAGGACCGAAGTGCTTTGCAATGGTGCGCTGACATTTTTCAATTACTTCCCGGATGTTTTCTTGTGTTCCGGGCGGTCCAACGACGGTCAGTCCCAAACGGCGGTAAATAGTCTTTTCGGCATGAGCGACACATGAAACAATCACCAGTGGAATCAGTACGAGTCGCAGGGATGTGGGAACACCAGTCATTCCGAAGGTTCGTCTTGTTGCTGACTCAGGCCACGCACCATAGAGAGAAGGTCTATGGCTCGCCGCAAAGCCTTATCTTGCGCGAGTTGGTCTGTTGGTGATACGTCACCATTGATAAGCTTGCCAATGTCTTCACAGGCTATACTGTCTTTCACGTGCAAATCCGGTTTGACCGAGATCGGGGGCCACAACGTCTCAGCGCCCGGAACGCCCTTGCTGGGGATGTAGATTACATGTCCAGAAGTGAGTTCATATTCTTCAAACGGAAATGGGTTGCCCTTTGTGGCGGACCCAACGAGCACAGTGTTTTCGCGTCCTTTGAGCACAAACGCCAGCAACTCGCTGCTGCCCGACGTTTCTCCGTTGACCAGTACAGTAAGTGGACGTTCTGCCTGGCTTAATGCCGTTGCAACGGCCAGTGTTCCATTGGGGTAATTTCCATCAGCACATCGAAGGTCCAGCACGATTCCTTCCGGGCGTTCGTCGTCGAACGATGTCGTCAGCGACGAAATAATTTGCTTCGTTCCATCTTTCGTCAGGCTTGGAAGTCGCCAATATGCGAAGATGTTTTTCAGCATCACGTGGCCATGGAACGCCTCCGTCGGCTGATTTTCTGTGTTGCCTTGGATCGGCTCGGAAGTCGGACTGTCGCCCAATCGTGTTCCATAGCCAACCGCTTGCAGGATCGCTTCAATAACGCGCTGATGGTCTTTTGTGTCAGTCGAGTTCAGAATCCCTTTGTTCGCGAGGAGATTCAGTACCTCGACAATGTCTGACCAGCTGCGGGCATTATCCGGCATGCTTTCCGTGGTCGCACCGTTGGATGTTTGTTCCTTGGTCGATGCGGACTCCGGATCCGTGGCATTTTCGTGGTTGGAGGGGTTGGCGGTTGAGTCCTTGTTGTTTGGGGCTGAGGTCTCTTCCGTTGTTATCCGTTCGGCGTTGTCGTCAGCAGGCTGGCTCACCGAGTGTTTGCCGGCGGAGCGCGACGACGTGGGAGCGAGAGATAACCGGATTGATTCCGCGTTTACGATGTCCGCTGTTACGAGACCAGCAACTAGAACCGAAGCAATAACAGCGGTTCGGCGACTGCTGCGTCGTTGTGCCACCATTTGTCCCTCAGCCTTTTCCCCACAAAAGCGTTCACGCATCCATCGGCCGCTTTCATTTGTGTTCAACTGGTTAACCATTGCGGCTTTATTACCCGCGGTTGTCCTACCGCTTAATGCTTGACTGAATTTCATTGTCGGCCTGAATGACTTTATCGCGCTGCAGCGACCTGTAGTTTTTCAATCGTTGCCGGACCTCACTGTCTTCAATCGCGAGGATATGGATTGCGAGCAGTGCGGCATTCTTTGCCCCGCCTCGTCCGATACCCACGGTGGCCACTGGGATTCCGCCCGGCATTTGTACGGTGGCCAGCAGGGCGTCCAGGCCTTGCAGCGCCCCGCCTTCCACGGGTATACCGATCACGGGAAGCAGCGTGTGAGCCGCGACCACGCCGGCGAGATGAGCGGCTCCTCCAGCGGCGGCGATAATCGCTTTGTAGCCATTGCCTGCCGCCGATTCCGCAAATTCCGCGACGCGTTCAGGGGTTCGGTGGGCGGACATCACATGCACGTCCAGCGGGATGTCAAGTTCCTGCAGTACATCGATTGCTCCCTCGATCTTAGGCAAATCGGATTTGCTTCCCATCAATAACGCAATCTTGCCTGTTGCCATTGCTTCGCCTTTCTTCTGTTTTGCTTACGATGCAGCGATCTCGCCTCTCCCGTAAGGCGATATTGCGCGCAGTTCGTGAATAATATCCGGTAGCTTGTCGAGCAGGAAATCGATGTCCTCTTCGGTGTTGTAGCGCGAGAGGCTGAATCTGATGCTTCCGTGCAGTGTAATTTCAGGGATCCCGAGAGCTCGGAGGACATGTGACGGTTCGAGCGATCCACTTGTGCAGGCCGACCCGGACGAAGCTGCAATGCCGAACCGGTTGAGATGCAGGAGGATGGATTCTCCTTCCACGTACTTGAAGCTGATATTGCTCGTGTTGGGCAGTCGATTCTGGGGATTGCCATTTACAACTGCCTGCTGGGGTAACCGTTTCAGGATTCCCTGCTCCATTCGGTCACGTAACCGGGCCACTCGCGTCCGTTCTTCCGCCATGGTCTCCGCGGCGAGCTCGGCGGCTCTGCCAAACGCAACGATGCTCGCCACATTTTCGGTGCCGGCTCGCTTGCCGAATTCTTGATGACCACCGATCATGAAGGGATGGAAAGGGACGTCTTTTCGTACGTACAGTGCGCCAACGCCTTTTGGCCCGTGAAGTTTGTGACCGCTGAGCGACAGAAAGTCAACGTTCGCCTTGGCCAGGTTTATGGGTATTTTGCCGACTGCCTGCACTGCGTCCGTGTGAAACAGGGCACCGTTCTGCCGCGCGATCTCGGCAACCTCGAACACGGGGTAAATATTGCCAATTTCATTGTTTGCCCACATGACCGAGACAACCGCCGTATCGTCGGTCACCATCTTTACTAGAGCGTCCATACATAATTGGCCATGCTTGTTCACCGGGCAGTATTCGACGTGATAGCCCCGTTGCTGCAACGTCTTTGCCATGCCGAGCACGGCGGGATGTTCTACCCTTGTTGTTACGACTTTGCGTCGTCGGGGTTTGCTTTCCAGTGCGCTGAGGATTGCGGTATTATCCGACTCTGTTCCGCAGCTGGTGAATATGATTTCGGAGGGGTCCGCTCCGATCAAGTGTGCGACTTGCCCGCGAGCACGATCGATGTATTTCTTCACCTGACCGCCGAACGTATGGATGCTTGAAGGGTTGCCATAGAGTTCCGTCAGAAACGGAAGCATCACATCTCGTACGCGCGGATCAACAGCCGTTGTGGCGTTATTGTCCAGGTAGATTACGTCCTGTTTCATTGCTGCACCTCTTCCACCGTTAATTCCGGCGTTACGAGCTCCTGCAGTTTGGCCTGCACCCATCGCTTTAACGTTACTTGGGCGCCGGGGCATCCGGCACAGCTTCCGGTCAGCCTGACGATTACGCGGTCTCCATCGATATCCACCAGATCCAGATCGCCACCGTCAGCCTGCAATCCCGGGCGGATGTCGTTGTCGAGGGCTTCCTGTATCTTTGCTATTTTCTGTAAATTCGTCAGCTTGCCGGGTGCGCTGGGGGCGGCTGTTTTGTGGGCAACGGCTGCCTCCCGTTCGTCTTTGACATCATCCAGAATGGATTGAATGTCTTCCCGGCAGCCACCGCAACCCCCGCCTGCTTTGCAGTAGTGAGTCACTTGGTCGACCGTGTCCAAATTATTCGCTTTGATTACGTCCCGTATCTTTCGCTCCGTGACACTGAAGCAATAGCAAACCGTACGGTCCAAACCTTCCGGGTCGTATGTTTCGCCATGTTCCGCCCCAACCGTTGTTGTTGCCGGACCTTCACCCTGCAAATTGGCAATGGCAGCCTGCAGAGCTTCCATTCCCATAACCGAGCAGTGCATCTTCTCTTCCGGGAGTTGCCCGAGGTAGTCGGCAATATCCTGGTTGGTGATCCGCGCTGCTTCATCGAGTGTTCTGCCCTTGACCAATTCAGTCAAGGCTGAGGCACTCGCAATGGCACTGGCACAGCCGAACGTCTGAAATTTCACATCAACAATGCGCTCTTTATTCTCATCGAGTTTCAAGTATACCTTGAGTGCATCGCCGCACGTGATATTGCCCACCTCACCAACGCCGTCGGGGTCGGAGAGTTCACCGACATTGCGCGGATGCAGAAAATGATCCATTACTTTTTCGGTATAATCCCACATGGTATTTCTCCAATACTATTCAATGATGCCAGCCAGGGGCTATCGGTTTTTTCTCTCGTCTTGGTTCAGGCTTTCGCAGTGTTGGAATTGCTTCCGCTCTTACGCCATGAAAAATATCGCACAAAAACCACGGTGTTTCAACCGACCGTTCCGTTAACTTTCACAAAAAGTTACTAAAGTACTAAGGATAGACATTGAAAGCAGGTAAGAGTTGCACGAAGCGGGTCGGTTTAAGGATGGTGCGGGACAATTGGCGAAAAAATCAATGGCTTGTCCGCCGAATCCGTGGATCAAGAAGTACGCTGAGCCGGCCGATTATCCAGGGGAGATATGGGTGGAGATTACAATTGGTCAGCGGTCGCCGGGTGGAACCGCCTCCCACGTTTCGTCTGTCGCCGGGTGGAACCGCCTCCCACGTTTATTGCCGTTTGACCACATACAGAAATGCGGGAGGGACTTCCACGCCGCGACCCGCTGACCAACTTATATCCGTACCAACACTTTTCCGCCAATGTTCTCACGGATTCAGTAGATTTG
>JAIPIM010000266.1 GCA_021734725.1 Minisyncoccota bacterium
AAGAAGGCTGGATTATTGAAGATACGCCGTCGGGCCCCCGGGTGAAGCGAGCCTAGCGGCGTGATATTGTCGAAAAGCCGAACGCCGGAATCGTGAACCGTAATCATTACCCGAAAGAGAAGAACCACCTACCAAGCAGATGCTCCCGACCTCCTAACGTCGGCTGGAGATCTCATTCTTATATGAAAAGTCGCATCATAGATTATTGTGTAGGGGGAATTGCACTTCTCGCGTTTCTCTTGCTCCTGGTGGAGCCGACGCCGCTTGGACAGGTCTACGCTGTATATCTAGGCTATGCGAACCTGACGGTGTTACTCATTTTTGCGGCGGATGCACTTTTCCGTTTCGCCTTCAGTGCGGATAAGCTGAAGCATTTGCGCCGCCAATGGTTCGACGCCATTGTGTTTGTGGCGTTCGTTCAGTATGTCCCGGGTGTACAACGTACTGAACTGTTTGTTATTCTGCGGCAACTGGTCGTGGTGGTTGTGCTTGTGTCCCGCGTCCGGAAAACGCGGAAACTGTTTGCCTTGTTGAGTACGCGGCCCGCACAGATGCTGGCGGCCAGTTTTCTGCTGGCAATCGGCATTGGAGCGGTCCTTCTGATGCTTCCCATGGCAACGGTCGGTCCCGAAACGACATCCCTGACAGATGCTGTTTTCACCGCCACTTCCGCGGTGTGCGTGACCGGCCTTATCGTGCAGGATACGGCTACGTATTTCACACCCTTCGGTCAGTTGGTTATCCTTGCGCTTATCCAGGCGGGGGGCCTTGGAATCATGACGTTCTCTGTGTCGCTTGCCCTTCTCTTTCGTCGACAGATGGACGTTCGTCAGCGTGTTGCCATGCAAGATATTCTGGATCAAGAATCTTTGGCAAGCGTGCGCCATCTGGCTTTGTTTATCCTGCTGATGACATTGGTTTTGGAGGGCATAGGCTGGCTCGCGCTCTTTCTGGCGTGGCTGGGCCATGCGGGTTCTCCACTGCAAGCCGCTTATCATGCCCTGTTTCACTCGGTCAGCGCTTTCTGTAATGCGGGGTTTTCCACGTTCAGTGACAGCTTGGCGGGCTTTCAGAGTGACCTCACGACAAACCTGATTGTCTGTGTGTTGATCATCCTTGGCGGTGCCGGTTTCCTGGTTATTCGGGACTTGGTCGAACCGTTTAAGTACCGGAAGGACTTGCGCATCAAACGATTGCGGATTCAGACAAAAATTGTGCTGTCCACCAGCCTTCTGTTAATTGTTCTGGGAGGGACCTTTATTTACCTGCTTGAGGCACGAGCATCGCTGGCGGGGGCGTCCACTCCGGAGCGTATACTTATCTCCCTTTTTCAGTCGGTTACGACGCGAACCGCGGGATTCAATACATGCTCCATTGCATCCCTGTCAAGCGCCGTTCTTTTCCTGATGATTGTGCTTATGTTTATCGGCGCATCGCCGGGGTCGACCGGCGGTGGTGTCAAGACAACGACGGTGGCGGTGCTGTTTGCCGCCGTGTGGGGGCAATTTCGGCAACGGCAACGGGCCGAACTTTACCGGCGCTCGATCCCGACTGATGTCATCATCAAAGCGCTGAGCGTGCTTTGCCTCTCTCTGGTGGTTGTGGTTGGGTTTGCGGTGCTCTTGCTGTATATCGAGGACAAGCCTTTTATGGCGGTATTGTTTGAAACCGTCAGTGCGTTTGGTACAGTGGGGTTGTCGACGGGTATTACGCCGGACCTCTCGACGGGCGGCAAAATTGTCGTCACGGTATTGATGTTCATTGGACGACTGGGGCCCCTTACAGTTGCCTATGCGTTTTCCCGTAAACGGACTCCACCGAAATACGAATTCGCGGATGAACGGGTGATGATTGGTTAGACCCCATGCGAAAAGGTATCGCCCCCATGTTCGTGCCTGTTTCGCATAGGGGCTGGTTAACGGCTTCACTTGGAGGCATCTTATTATGCGTCAAATCGCCGTAGTCGGTCTTGGCAGATTCGGTCGCGCTGTTGCACTTGAGCTTGTCGACGAGGGTGCTCAGGTTATTGGGGTGGACCGGAATAAAGACATTATCGATGAGGTCAAGGATTCGGTTACGCACGCCGTTGCACTGAACGCAACGGACGAACAGGCACTGCGAGCCCTGTCATTGCAGGACGTCGATGCGGCCGTGGTCTGTATTGGTGTTGATGTGGAGGCAAATCTCCTGACCACGATCCTGCTGAAGAAGATTGGAGTCAAACGTATTTGGGCGCGTGCGATCAACACCCTGCAGCAAGAGATCCTCAAGGCTCTGGAAGTGGATTCAATCATCAATCTGGAGCAGGAGATGGGGCGCCTCGTGGCCCGGGGCCTTGTTATCGAAAATGTCGTGCGTCACATTCATCTCAGCCCCGGGTACAGTGTGGCGGAGATCAAGACGCCCGGCGATTTGGTTGGTCAGACATTGCGGGATGCGAAGGTGCGTGAATCGTATCGCGTCAACGTGGTGGCGATCAAACGGAAGAAGCCACAGATCACGCGCGAAGGCGAGCGTACGTTTGAGGAATACACCGAGAATGTCCCGTCGCCCGACACCGAACTCGAAGAAGACGATGTGCTTGTGATTGTCGGTAATGACCGAGATATTGCGCAGTTCTCATCACAGAAGAAATCGTCCTGATGCAGCGACTTCTAACCATCTTCACTGGTGCGCTGATTGCCGTGCTGAGTGGCGTATCGCTAGCAGCTGCCGCGGCGGGGGTCACGCCGGTTAGTCTGATTGGCTTGTTGTGTGGCTTACTGGGTGTTGGGCTGTTGCTGTATCTGCTGATCCACGCAATCCGGTTTGTTCGGGATCTGAGACGCGTCACCCAGCGGTTGATTGACGGCAAGTACGATTCCGGAATGGCCGTCGGCGCACGTCGCAAGGACGAACTTAATCAGCTCCGAAAACGCGTGAACAGGCTGGTGGATCGGTTGCGGGCGTATGACGAACTTCGTGCACGGCAGGTGCGATCTACTCAGCGTGCTTTCGAGACCATCATGCAGAATGTTAAGCAACCAGTTCTCCTTGCCGATACTCAGCGTGAAACTCTGGATTTGAACCCCGCGGCTGCCGATATCTTGAAGTGTGCGCAGCCGTCCGTCAGCTTGGCGGCACTGCGGAAGATTGCGGCCAATAGGGAATTCTTCGAGTTATTGAAGAAAGCGACGGAGACAGAGAAGACGGCGCAGCACGAGCGGGTTCAGTTACAGCTCCCGGCCAAGGAGACTTCCGAAACCGTTGGCCTGAACATTATTCCCGTGCGCGTTCAGGAGCAGGAGTTGCGTGCAGTGATATTTGTTGCGGGGGATGCCCAGGCGGAGACGGCGTCAGGAAGCGAAACCGAGACCGGGTAACGGTGACATGTCATGAGTCAGCTTTCTTTCTGGTTTGATTTCCGCAAGCGTAAGTCAGAACAACCGTCCGCTGCCACGACAGAAGGGCGTAAACGCCAAGCCATGCAACGCGCCGTGCTCTGCTGGCTGTACGGCCGAGAGGCGCCGTCGGGCGTTGCTTTGAATGTTGCCACGCGAATTGCCAGGGTGAAGGCGGATGCGGCTGCGTTTTGGAGCCGTGCGCGGCGCAACCCGCGGGACGAAGGACCCCGGAACGTCCTCGAACCGACCTGTACGGCAATTGTGCAATGCTATACTGAGCGTCAAGACTGCTGGGCGGATTGCACGAAAACCGCTGATATCATGCCGGAATTGGAGCGATTGCGGCGTCGGCGGACGAAGCTTGAGGCACGGATTCGACGCGAAGAACCGGCGCTCAGAGATCCTAATACCCTGTTCGAAGAATACGCGGAATGGCGGTACGAGAAGAGTGCGAACCGAGAGTACCACGATGTCCATCGGCAAATTCAGAAGCTCGAACACGCGTTACTGGAGGGGACCCAGTTTGAGCAGATTCGCAGCGCCGAAGTCGCGGACTATTTATACCTGGCGGTTCCATCTGGCTTGGTCAAAGCACACGAACTGGCGGATGGCTGGGGGCTGTTATGGATCAACAGGGATCTGACGGTCACACTGGAACGTGAAGCGGAGTGCCGCGATTGTCTTGACGAAAACCGCCTGCATCTGGTTCAGAATATTGCCGTAGCCGCCAGCAAGTCTGTATTGTTCGCCACCGGCATACGTGTACGGAGCGACGGAACTCCTTATTTAACCCAGCCTCCGCGCGGCCACCGCAAGCACAAGACATTCCAGTTGGATTAAGAAACATTCCTGCTCACTGAAAGAAAGAGTGTATGAAAAAGACTAACCTTGTAATGATCGTTGCGGACGATATGGGATTCTCCGATGCCGGCTGTTACGGCGGGGAGATTTCGACACCGAATCTGGACGCGCTCGGGCGGAACGGGGTGCGTTTCACCCAGCACTATTCGGCTGGCCGCTGCTGGCCGTCACGCGCCTGCATTCTGACCGGACAGTATTACCAACAAGTGCCCAATCACCCGGATAAGGGTCCCCTCCCGGATTGGGGCCGGACGATCCCGCACTACCTGAAGCCCCTGGGATACCGTTGTTACCATACCGGGAAATGGCATGTGAACCAGGTGCCGACCATTATCCGGCATGGCGGGTTCGACCGCTCGTACTACATTCGGGATTATGACCGAAACTTCGCGGTGCGCAACCATCAGCTCGATGACAGACCACTGCCGCCGGCCGATCAGGAGTCAGGTTATTACTCCAGCACCGCCATCGCGCAATACGGTCTCGATTTTCTTGACGAACACGAGCGCCAGCACGAGGACGACCCCTTCTTTCTCTACGTCGGATTTATCGCTCCCCATTTTCCGCTGCATGCCCCTCGAGAGGACATCGATGTTTATCGCGGTCGGTATGACGAGGGGTGGGACCGGCTCCGGGAAGAACGGATGCGGCGTCTGTACACCGAAGGGATCCTTTCGTGCGAGTTGTCGCCGCGTCAGCCGGATGTCAAGCCGGAGTGGAATGTCACGCCTGAGCAACTGGAGGAACTGATTGGGCCGGGGGAGGCCCCGTATGCCTGTGCTTGGGATGATCTGACAGCCGAACAGAAGCGTTTCCAGGCGCGGAAGATGGAGGTTCATGCGGCCATGATTCATCGCATGGATCGTGAGATCGGACGCCTGATTGACAAGCTTAAGGCAATGGGCGAGTACGAAAACACGGTGATAATGTTTGTTTCCGACAACGGCGCCAGCGCCGAACAGATCATTCGCGGCGACGGCCACGACAAGTCGGCAGTGCCGGGCACGGAAGAATCGTATCTCTGCCTCGGCCCCGGCTGGTCGACCAATTGCAACACCCCGTTTCGTTATCATAAATCCTGGGTTCACGAGGGAGGAGTTGCGTCTCCCCTGATTGTCCATTGGCCGGCGGGCATTTCCACACCCGGCGAGTTGCGTAAGACGCCCGGACACTTCGTGGATCTTCTGCCCACCATGCTCGAAATAGCCGGCACCGAAGCAATGCCTGACTGGCGGGGCGCCGACACACCACCTCTGGCGGGAGTCAGCTTGGCACCCGCATTCAACGGGGATCGCGATATTCCGCGAGATTTTATTTTCTTCAGTCATATTGGGCACCGCGCGATTCGAGTGGACGACTGGAAACTGGTGTCCGTCAAAGACGGCCCATGGGAACTTTACAATCTGGAGACCGACCGCTCCGAATTGCACGATTTGGCCGCGCAACACCCGGAAAAGGTGGCCGAATTGGAAGCGTTATGGCAGAAAACCGCCATGGAATACCAAGCGCAATCGGGCGAGCCCCGGATTGGATAATCAGCCGCACAAGAAGCGCATTTGG
>JAIPIM010000267.1 GCA_021734725.1 Minisyncoccota bacterium
GTTCGGCGAGTCACCTGGCCGAGTCCAGCCTGCGCATCCAGCAGACGTGCATGGCCACCGGCCAGGCCGCCGGCGTCGCCGCCGCCCTCAGCCTGAATGCGGCCATCACCCCGCGCGAACTCGATCCGGCGGCGGTCGTGAAACAACTGGGAAAAGACCGGGACGTGGAACCGGCGTTCGATATGTGACGGAAAAAGATGACGCCGTGACTGCGTGACTGCATGACGCCCGGCAACATGCGGCACCGCGCCAATCCGGCGTCACGAAGTCACCAAGTCACCGAGTCACGAAGTCAAACAATGCATAGACTCTTGCGAAATAGCCTTCGCGCGAGTCGTTCGTGGTTCGTGGTGCTTCGTTCTTAGTTCAAAACCACGCACCAAGAACGAAGAACTAAGAACAAGAATTGCGAAAAACGACATTTCGCAATTCCCTAAAACAATGACAAACAGGGAGACCAACTGTATGAGCGAGAAACTTTATAACTGCATTGTCCTGCCCGAGGAATGGCCACCGCAAAATATGGCTCCAGCCGCCTATGAACCGATGCCCGTGCCGTATCTCGAGAACCCGCCGGCGGTCATCCCGATCGACGTGGGCGGGAAACGACCGATTAATGCGTGCTAATGCGTTAATAGAGATGCGACGTTACTCGCCTGTTTCCCGGTAGCACGTCGGAGTAGTGCCGTAATGTTTTTGAAAGCACTTGTAAAAGTGGCTGACATCGCTGAATCCAAAGCGGTCGGCGATCGCCTTAATGGGAATGCTGGTGTGCACGAGCGCCTCCGCTGCAAGGACCAGCCTGGAACGTAAGTGATACTTGGCAAAGCTGATTCCCATGGTCATCCGAAAAATACGGGTGAAACGGCTTCGCCCCATGCCGCATTCCGCGGCTGCCTCATCGAGACTGATCGACCGGTCTGTATGACGCTCGGCTAATTGCAGGGCCGGATACACTGACTTGTTGCGCTCCAGAATGTCCAGTGTCCCATCTTCAAGGGACGAATGTTCAAGCACCTCCTGCGCAATAATTGGTATGAGGCGCAAAAAATCAAACAGAGCCTGCCCCTGTGGGAAAGTTCCACTTGGCGGACGCCTGGCATACACCTCGTCGCCGAATTGGCAAAACAGTTTCCTGAAGCCGTCGTCAATACCAATGACGCGGCGGTATGCCGGCGTCAGAAACGGTCGCATCAAATCATATTCGCCGACCACGGGAAGTCGTTCCATGAGCGACGGCAGAACTTGGTACACAATCCTGGCGTATCCCTCAGGCTTCACCTGCCAGCAGTGAGGCTGCAAGGGCGGTATAATCCAGCATTGGCCGCGTCCCACATCAAACCAACCGCTGCCGTGATCACGGCGAACAACTCCATCCAGGACAAGGCCGACCTCGAAAGATGCATGAAGTTCCGTGCGCTCCTCGTCACCTCCCGGCATGACCCGACGTGCATATTCACCAACCGGCCGTTCAGGGGTAAGCTGCCACGGTTTTACATATTCGGATCGGTAATCCAACATTACACAAACCCCTTATAAAGTGCGGCCGAATGCCGAACGGTGCATCTCACGTTAATGGTCTTTTTTACACTGCTTATCACTCTGTGAATAGGGCTGTTTATACATGTCTTTCGGCCTAATATACAATTTCCATCCTTTTGCGCCACCGCCCTGCGTGCTGTATAATAATTGTGAGTGCTGACTTGAACCGCATGAGTACACGGTTGCGACAGAGCCCCGTGAAACACTGACGTCCGTGCAGAGGTGACAGATATGACAGTCATGGAGAAAACTCGGAGGAAACTTCTCGGGGCATTCACACCGACCGACTTCATGGCGTGCCCAGGCATCGCGGAAAGTGCCGGGCCGAGTTCAAACCGCTTCACCTTGATAGAACTTCTGGTCGTCGTCAGTATTATTGGCGTTCTGGCCGCCCTCCTTTTGCCTGCTCTGTCCTCGGCCCGACAAAAAGCAGCGCGCATCGCCTGCCTCAACAACCTAAAGCAGATTTATGTGGGAACAGCCGGTTACGCAAACGACTTCGACGGATGGCTGCCGGCAATGACCAAGCATCCCGCATCTCAGGGCGGCGGACTGATTACTGACGAGGGCGGACATTTTGCCGCGAATTACCTGGCCCAAAAGGTTAAGCAGTACTCAGTCTATGAGGGATGTTGCGAAATGGTTGAGGAAACAAACACGCTGCGCTGTCCCTCCAGATACAAAATGAAGACCTCATCACTCGGAAGAAAGTTTGACTGGAACTGGGAGCGCCGAACCTCGCAGTACTGGTACCCCGGGTACGCGTTGTGGTATAACAGCGGCAGTGGCATTGAAATCTACCACCATACCCGCATCGATTGCGTCGGCTCGCCGACAACACTTGGGAAGGTCGTTCTCGCACAGGATATGGTCAATGCTGAACCGACTCATGTGGCGTATCTTGCGAACGCCCAATACGCCAATAACCACACGCCAATCTTCCCCTCGTATGATCCTGTCGGAGGGAATGCGCTTTACGGAGACGGCAGTGCCGCGTGGAGCAATGCCAGTCGAATGAATCTTGAGACGATAGCCGAACGACGCCTCTGGGTGCGCGCCTTCGGATTTAACGCACCGTACTTCGGGGGCACGATGCCATTCCGCCTCTTCACGCCCTCAGGCGCCACGTGGTTCCACGAGAGTCAGTTTAAAGGTATCATGTGGCCGTAGCCGGCATCAGTCACCAGGACGACTCCAAGGTTCAAAGCGCATTGTGTCCAATGTACTTATGCCGAAGACAAGTGTCTCGCTAGATGCCATGAGAAAAGGTCTCGCACCCATATTGGGAGCGCCGGGTTCATGCCTCAATGAAACATTCACTCTTCGCCGTTCTAATCATCTGTGCGGAATACCGTGCAGCCGCAAGCGACATCGTCCGATCCTTTGAGCTGAAAGAACTGCTGGATCGGCCCTGGAAACGACAGCTCATCTCATTCCCCGTGACAGCGGATCGGGGCGAATGGGATCCCGATAACGTCCGCATTCGCCAAGGCGGCGAGTGGGTTACCTTCCAACTGGGAGAGAAAGCCCTCTGGGAAGACGGTTCTCTGAAGTCGGCAACTCTATGGCTCATGGCCAATCTGGAACCGCGGGAAACCGCCGTATGGGAGGCGGCAGTCCCGGTCGATAATACCCTTCTTCCACCGGTCACCACCGACCTGTCAATCCGACGCTCGGAAGAGGCCGTTATTCTGAAGACGGCATACCTTGAAGCAGCACTCTTCGAAGGAGAACAGACCTACCGGAAACCGGTTGACGCCTCCCAGGTTTCCGCACCGATTGGGTGGATGCGTCTGGCCGACGGCACGGTGTTCGCAGGCAGTGAAATGTATGGTGAGGACAAGATCAAATCCGTGTCGGCGCAACTGACCGAAAGGGGACCCCTGCTGGCGGAAATGGTTTATCGTTATGAATACGCAAACGGGAATTCACTGGATGTGACCGCTCGCCTGGCGGCCGGCGACAATGCGCTGCTGTGGGATACCGACGTCAAACTCGACCGGCCCGACAGCGGCTGGCGAATCGTTATCAACCAGCAACTTCCCCCTCTCTTCTTCCCGGTAAGAATCGAAGCTTTTTCGAAACGCGACTGTGTTGCCAAAGGAAAGAGGGCTCCCTTTAGATGGAATTACCCTGTCCGCGATCTCCAGGTGTTGCCGCTCTCCGCGCATGAAGCGGGGAAGGTGACGGCGTTAACTCCCTGGCGCGACTGGTGGGACGATTACACACAAACCAGCTTCTCACTGTGGATGCCGGACAAGGAACTTGGCATCTCCTTCGCAGCCCGGGATCCAGGTGCATGGGTAGTACCAAAGCCGCCCGGCACCATGTGCAGCCACGCCCGCGTCCAACCCAAGATGATGCCGCTGCGTAAACTTAAGGACGGCCGCCTCGTATTAAATGTCAATCTGGCAGCCGGGGAAGCCGGCGGCATACGCCGCTGGACTCTCGGGTTACGCCCCATGCCAAAAAAAGCTGTGGAAGCAGAAAACGTCCTGAAACTCCTGAACGCGAAAATTCTGGGCCGAGGGGGTCCCGTGCCGCGCATCAGCAGACGCCTGAACACCGTTAAAGATTATGTCCTCGAATGGCCGCGTAACACTGACGCACCGCACCCCAGGCTCTTCCTGTCACAGGAGGACATCAACAGTTATCGGAAGCGGTTTAAACCCGATCCTGAGTTGCTGAAATCAGCCCAGGGCGCGTGGGATACCGAATTCTCCCGCCCCAGCTATCGAGATTCAAAAGTCCTGGCTTCGTGGCTGGTTACCGGGAACGATGAGCTGGCCGAAAAAGGAAAACTGGTTGAACGGCTGAAAAATCACCTCGGGCGCCTGGGCGGCTTCGATCAGATGCGACACACCATCGTGGTAGCAACCCTTTACGATGCCCTGATCGACAGCCACCTCGTTTCTGCTGAAGACCGACCCTACCTGCGCGCACAAATGGCCTACCTGGCGTATGCTGTGGCAGATCCGCGTAATTGGTCGATTGAACGAGGCTACTGCTCGGGCAACCCCAACATGAGCGTGTCCCAGGTCATGAACATCGGCATCGTTGCCTCCTTATTTCGCAACCATCCCATGGCCGAAAAATGGGCACAAACTGCCGTAAACCGTTTCAACATATGGATGGAACGGGACGTCGGCCCCAATGGCGAATGGCGCGAGAGTCACAATTACGTTCATGTCAGCACCGATCCCTTACTGGCGTTCGCTACGGCAGCGCAACGCGCAGGATTCGCGGATTTCTTCTCACAGGGGAAATTCCGCAACCTCCTCATCTACATCGGCAAAATGGTGTATACACCACCGGACCCTCAACGGGACGGTCATCGCGTGACCGCCCCCATGGGGCGACGCACCTCCGGTCTGCCCTGGGGACTGACCGGCATGGCCGCCAAGGCTACGGCCGAACTTGATCCCGAGTTTTCGAAAATCATGCAGTTCGTATGGGAAGGCACCGGTTACAGCCGTAATATCACGGATGCCCGATGGGGCGGATTTCAGCATGTTTTTGCCGACCCCGATCTGCCCGCGGCAAACCCCGGCTGGCACAGCGAAAGGTTCCCATGGTGGGGCATCGTGATGCGGCAGGGATACGGCTCGGTAAATGAACATTACGTTACTATTACCATGCCGGAAACGTTTGTCGGAGGGTACCCATCGGGCTATGCCAGTATTGTGAAATATTTCAGCCGCGGCATTCCCGTAGGCGGTACCTTTGCCGGCACTGTCCATATGCACCCCAACATGGCACCACGCCAGGAACTGTTGCAGAATCGCGTGACGCTGGCGCGGGACTGGACGGACACCGCTGACTGGTATAAGCGTTTCGGACGCAAACACAGTCTGCGCGACTCCTCGTTCGCCGCCCTCCCCCGCATGGATTACCTGAACGCGGACATGCGGATGACGGAAGATTATGAACTGTGGCCGCACGTGCAAAAGAAAAAACTGCCGCGCAACCTGCCAACATGGCCGCCGGTCGAAAAACGCGGCAAAACGCCGCTGGACTGGCAGCGACAACTGCTTTTCGTGAAAGACAGTGACGCGGCAGGTTTCAGTTACCTGGTGTTCCGCGACACCGTGCGCGGAGAGCAACCGACCATGTGGCAGTTCTGGACGCTTTCACGCAAAATCGGCACCCCGGAACAGACGGCAGACCTGGAATCATTTCTTGCCGACGCACCCGGCGCGTCGTCCGCCGCATGGCGAGAACTTGAA
>JAIPIM010000268.1 GCA_021734725.1 Minisyncoccota bacterium
ATCCGGAATCGCTGACCCATGAGAAACTCCAGGTGTTGTGTGACGGCGGCGTGAACCGGCTGAGCATCGGCATTCAGTCGTTTAACCCTGTCCACCGACAGACATTGCTGCGAAGAGGGTCCCCGGCGGCTTACCAGAATATTTTGAGGAGGGTCCGGGAAAGCGGGTTCACAAATGTAAATGTTGATTTGATATACGGAATTCCCGGACAAACTGTCGCTGACTGGATGATGGACGTTTCAATGGCGTTGGATTACGGTGTCACTCATCTGTCCACGTATGGCTTGACGCTTGAGGAGGGAACGGCGCTGGCAACAAAGCCATGCGTTCGCGTGGAGGACGCCGTGCAGGTGGACATGTGGGAAGCAGCGGGCCGGTTGGCCGCGGCGCGCGGGCTGCGGCGTTACGAGGTGTCCAATCTGGCAATTCCCGGGAAGGAATGCGGTCATAACCTGGCGATTTGGTACGGCGCAACGTACCTGGGATGTGGACCGGCCGCCTCGTCCTTCGACGGGGCCGTGCGGTGGACGAACCCCGCGGACCTAGACGTCTGGCTGCGGGGGGCGGCACCCATGTATGATGAACTTGCACCAAATCTGCGGGCCGCCGAACTACTGGCCTTTGGCTTGCGAACCACAATGGGTTGGGACCTTGCCGTATTCCAAGAACAAACAGGATTTGATGCCATGACTTTACGCGGCGATGCCATCGAGTCGCTGGCGGCTGACGGACTGCTCCAGGTCGATGGTTCATCTCTATGCCCAACCGAGCGGGGGCTGTTGTTCGCCGATACGATCGCGGTCCGGCTTCTCCAATAGAGCAGCAGGCCGATTCCAACGAGGGGGTATGTCTGTGTTATTCTGCGTGTAAAGAGTGGTGGGTTATCAGTACGCATATACTCACTGACGAACAAAACGGTACCATTGAATGTTCCTTGAGGTAATGAATTCTGAGTTTCCTTTCCGCGGTAAAGGATATGTCCCTCCTCGTTACGCTTCAGTGCCTTCACAGAACGTCGTTCATGTGATACCGGAGGTCACCATCGAAGCTTTCATGCCAACGCATTTTCCTCTGACGCTAATTCAGCCATCAACCGGATCACATGGGGAGATGTTTTTCCCTTTCTGAGACTCTCGCAGTGACTGTCGCCATTGATTAAGTTTCACCGCCATTTTTCGGACGATCTCCGGCTTTTCCGCGGCCAAATCTCGTGTTTCCTTTCTATCCTCGAGCAAATCATAGAGCTCACAGGATGTTCCCTGATCCGGGCTGTAGAGCTTGTAGCGTCGGTCAATCAGGCTGATTTGCTTTTGTGATTCGAAGCCGATCGGGTGTTCACGATAGAAGGGGTGGCCGTCGATTAAGGGCATCAGGTTCTCGCCGTCGAGCGGCTCGGCTCTTCCTTCAAGCGTGAACCCCAGTGAAGCCAGAACGGTGGGGAAGTAATCACTGGTTGAGCATGGACCGTCAATGACTCGGGGAGCGGAAACGCGGTTTGCCCAGACCAGCAGGCCTGGTACTCGTATACCGCCTTCGTACAGGCTCCCCTTGCGCCCGCGAAAGGGGCCGCTGCGTCCTTGTTGGCGGCCGCCGGGGTGTTGTGCAATACCACCGCCTTCACCGGCAGGACCGTTGTCCGCGCAGAACCAGAGCATGGTATTGTCAGCAATACCGCACGACTGCAATTCCTGTCTCAATCTCCCCGTTTGCTCGTCCATTGCGGTGATACACCCGAAGTAATGTTGTTCGTCAAAAGAACGACGGGCATACATCGCACGATGGCGGTTGCTTGCGCGGACGGGTGAATGCGGCGAATGGAACCAGATGACCGCCAGGAATGGCTGCTTTTGCTCAGCGGCCCACCGGATGAACGGTATGGCGCGGTCCATAATTACGCGTGAGTCGTCGCCATCAAGGTTTTCTTTCGCCCACCTGCCGGGACCGGTCCAGTATTTCGAGGGAACGTTTTGATCTTGCATGGGGTCGCAGGTGGGGATCGCGACCTCAGTGGAGAAACACGTATCGAAACCGTTATCCCATGGGGGCGAGTAATGCTCGTTTTCTCGGCCGCCTCGGCGTCCGTCGATAATGTCCTTCGTCAGTGTGCCGAGATGCCATTTCCCGAAATGTCCGGTAACATACCCTTGCGTTTTCAGTGCTTCCGCCAAAGTGATTTCGTCTTTCGGAATGTGCCCGACATTGGCAAAGTAGATGCCATAACGGTAGGGATGCCGGCCGGTGAGGCAGCCACCGCGAGTCGGAGAACATACAGGCGCCGTAGAATAGAAACGGTCAAAGCGAATACCTTCGGCGGCCATGTGATCGAGATGCGGGGTCTGCAATACAGGGTGTCCATTGTAGCCGGTATCGCCCCATCCCTGGTCATCGGTCATCGCCAGGATAACATTGGGTTTATTGGTGCTCATGGCGGGGCTCTCCAAACCTCAAGATTCTACATTTTGCGCTACCGCGACCATTGTCCGTCTCAATGCCTTGTTTGAGCACAAGAGATCAAGATATCTGAAACCCGCGACGCGCGGCTTACGGATGCTCGTACTTGTGGCGGACCCACAGGGCAAAACGATTCCCTTACTAAAACCGGAAGCGTCGAGAATTACGCGTTCTGTTCGCCGCCGTTCTACAATCGATCCGGAAGAACCCATATTTGCGTTAGAGCGGTGCGGGAAGTCCCCATTGAATGGTGTCGCTGGGGTTTGTGGCGCGAACCCACTGGCTGAGGTATTCGATATCGGCAGTCGTCTGTTCAAGGCGCCGGGCCACGCGGTTTGGGTCCCACCCGTCATCGCGAGCCAATGCTTCAAGGTCGGAAAGCACGCGATCATGGGGGGAAGTTCCGGCGAGATTAGTCATCTCCTCCGGATCTTCGCCGATATTGTAGAGTTCCGGTTGAAGTGACCTGTAGAAGACTGCTTTCCATTGATTGTGCCGTACCATTCTGCATGGGCCCCCTATGGTGCGTTTACCCAACTCCGCGAAGACTGCCCCATTCCCTTGTTCGCCATGACCTGATGCCAAAGGTATGAGCGATGTGCCGGCCATGTCCGGAATCTCAGGTGCGCACCCCATGTCAAGAAGTGTTGCAGTCAAATCGAGCAGGCTGACGTTTGCGCTTATATGTTTTCCACGTGGCAGCGTCCCGGGCCACGATACGATCATTGGCACACGTGTGGCTGCTTCGTAGAAAACCGATTTTGTCCACAGCCCTTTTTCGCCAGCCATTTCACCGTGATCGGACGTGTACACAATGGCGGCGTTATCGCTCAGGGGGCTCTCGGCGAAGGCGGTCAGCACATGCTGGATGGTTTCGTCCACAAAAGCGCATTTTGCCCGGTATGCGTCCCGCATTCGACACGTTTGTTCCGCGGTGATGGTGTCGAAGCCCGCGGCTCTCCGGACTTCTTCAGCGAATGGTGGCAGTGTTGTTTCGCCGGAGTCCAGCCGATCACTGAGTCCGGCAAAGCGGTCGAACAGTCGTTTCGGGACTTTCCACGGGTCATGCGGACCGAAGAACGACGCGACCAGGCATAGAGGGCGCGGGTCGCCTGAAACTTCGTGATCGTAAATCACGCGGCATGCCTCCATGGCCACTGCCTGGTCGAATTCCAAGTCGTGACTTCGGCCGGGGCCGGCGGATTGAATACTCTCCAGGCTGCCCCAATAATCCCGATAGCGTTCGATGGCAGCATTACGGGCGGGAAAACTCGGGCTTATATCGCCAAGGCGACGCTCCTGAAAGCCGTGGTGCTGGTCTTCTCCCAGAAAATGCATGCGCCCTACTAGCACTGTTTTGTACCCGGCGATTCCCAGCCCATGGGCAAAGGTCGGTATATCCGATCGCAGGATGTGGCTGTTATTCCAGACACCAATTTGATGACAGTGCCGCCCGCTGAGAAACGCCATGCGCGACGGTACGCAGAGGGGGGCGGGGCAATAGGCGCTGTCGAACGCGACTCCGTTTGCGGCGAGCGAATCGAGCGCCGGAGTCGGCAGTGTTTCGTCACCGTAACAGCCCAGAAACCGGGGGCTGTGTTGATCAGACATCAAGAGTAAAATGTTCGGTTTGGTTTTCGGCATTTATACTTACCTGAATCCGTGATAAAATTGGCGAAAAAGTGTTTTTGTCATTTATATGGAAGACCTTACGACTATTATTAAAGATAACCCGTTGGGTGACATCGAATTTTTTCGCCAATGTTCCCGCAAGGGACTGCCAGCGGCGGCACATCTGCTTACGAGCCTGCAACTTGCAGTAGACACTACAGCCGCATTTGGTCTCGTCCTTCAGATGAAGGATACTACCGCTGAACGTTGAGTGCACTCCAAAAAGTACGGTTTGGGCGGAAACAACGCATAATACGCCTTCAGACGTCGTGGGTTTCAGTGTTCAGGTGTCAGGTTTCAGAAAACACAAGTACAAGTCCTGCAAATAGTTGCGAGATTGGTCTGACACCCGAAACCTTGGATTACGGCCATCTCGACTTTTCAGAGTGGACTCAACGTTCACGGATCCAGGACTTAATCCAGTTAGCAAACACGGCCGGTTGTGTTCGTTACTGTTGGACCCCATAATGTGTTTTCATCAGGTTGACGAGATAGGCGTAATTTTCCAGCGGGACGTCGGGTGGTACGCTGTGATCGCAGCCAATCAAGTATCCACCTTCATCGATCACTGGAACCAGGCGTTCAAATTCGGCTTTTATACTCTTTTTATCGGACGCCAGTATGCGTTTATCGAAGCCGCCTTCCATTTTTATCTGATGTCCGTATTGTTTTCGCAATTCCGCCACGTCCATGCCTGCTGCCACTTCCAACGGGGTAAACGCATTGATGCCGCACTCGAGCCATAGGGGGATCAGTTCACGGATATCGCCGTCACTGTCCATCAGGTGGTAGTCGATACCGTGCGGCTTTGTCAGGGCCGTTATGCGTTTGTAATACGGCGTCATGAATGCCCGGAATAGATCCGGGGAAATCATGCTGCCGTTTTTATAGGCCATGTCTTCATGATAACCGATGCGGTCGGGCACGAACTTCGGGAGGGCGGTTTTCAATGCCAATTCACAGAGGCTGCAGAGCAGGTTGTTAACCTCGTGGATAAACTCTGGATGATCGAAGTAACTTACCATCACGTTCTGCGTTCCCATGTGTTCATTGAGGAACGCGAAATACATCCCGCCATTCACAAAGGTCAACACGCCGTTCTTTCGCATTCGCTCCGCTTGTTCAAGCCAGTCCGGAGCAATGCGGTCTGGATCCCGGCAATCCAGCCGGGTACGAAGCCATGAAAGGTCGTCGGGGCCCTTGATTGGGTATTCAAGGTGTTCGGACATGGATGATTCATCCTTGAAATTACGGGTCTTGACGCCATGGCTGTCAATCTTGATGACGAACTCGCCGGATTCTTCGAGAATGCGCTCTTTGAACGGCGGGCGCAGAAGGGTGTCGATGGCGAGTTGTCGAACGGGCATGCGGTCGACATCGAAGAACTCCGTCAGTTCAATGCCTTTCGGCAGACCTTCCTGTTCCCAGCGTCGACGCGTTGCCGACCAAGGCCCCCCCGGCAAAATCATCGGTGGTCGGTCTACGGACTCGAAGTTCATGAATCTCAGGAGACGCTCACGTGTGTTCATTATGCACCTTCGTTTCTGATCGAAGAGATGTCGACTACGTGCGGTCTTCGATCATTCGCGTTGGAGTGGTGGCGCGCTTTGTGTGACTTGAGTTTGTCAATATAGGT
>JAIPIM010000269.1 GCA_021734725.1 Minisyncoccota bacterium
TGCCAGCTGTCGCCTACTGTTGCATCGTTCAGCGCCTCTCTTTTGCGGCCTCGACCGCATACAGTTTCGCCGTTCTCGCCGGCAGAACCTCGTAGACGCCGTCCGCTCCAAATGTCTTTTCCTCACCCGTCCAGACATCACGCACTTTCGTTTCACCCTGCAATTCAAGGCGTTGATTGACGGCGCCGACCAGACGCGCTTCGTCACCCCAGTTGAACAACGCCACATGCTTCCGCACGCCTCCTTTAAAGGTCCGACTCTCTTTCGGGTAGTCAACGTACAAGACTTCCGGGAGGGGCTCGCCGCGCCAGGCTTTCTCGTCGGGACACAGACAACGATAGCCACGGTCACAGTTGTCGGTGAACACGCGCATCGCATCCACGTAATTGCGCGGTAATTTCTCGAGGAATCCGCCGACTTCCTGGATCCCCATGGTAATCCAACACCATGTAAGACGGAAGAAGTTCTCGTTGTCCGGGCAATCGAGGTTGACACCGACACTGTCGTTGTTGTGCAGGTAGGTTCGGCGCCCTGCCTTGCCGAGCACCGGAAGCGCCCAGTAGCATGCGTGAATCTGTTCGTCCCAAGCGCCGGCGCCGATATCGATCGTGTTGCGGAATGTGTCTGCATGGGTGGCCAGAAAAGGGTTCCCCATGCCGGTCGCCACGCACGTCATGAACACACCGTTGTCAGGCAAGTACTTGCGAATGGTATCGAAGAGAAACTTCCGGCTGTCCAGGGCAGTCCAATTGTCGCCGGCAAGGCGAATGTCGCGATCTTCGAACTGCTGACTCCAGAAGTCCATTTTAAGGGCTTCCATACTCCAATCACGCAGTACCACGGAAAGGACCTTATTGACAAAGTCGCGGACCTCTTCAATGCTGAGGTCCAGGTATCCCTTCTCGCCTCCTATTGTGTACAACTCGCCGTCCACGGTATAGAGGAACCACTCGGGATGTTCGGCGAACAAGCTGGTATCAAGTCGACACATTGGAGACCACCAGATCCCCGGCTTCAATCCCAACGAGCGAATGTCGTCGGCAAATCCTTTCATGCCGCGCGGGAAACGTTCCAGGTTCACTGCTTCAGCGGGATCGGGATAGAACTGGTCGTTGAAATTATTTTGCGTGCCGCCCCATTGCCCGCCGCAACCTCGGGTATAACCGGCGTCGACCAGAAAATACGTGATATTCGGCATTTCCCCGGCCATGAATCGTGCGGTCGCAAGCAAGTTGTCTTCGTATTGGTCTGAGAACCGCCCATAGTTCCAGGAGCAATAAAAAGCCTCGTCAAGCATTGTCGTTCTTGGCCCTCGAAACGAGCAAATGCTACTCAGATAGTCGAGATAGTCTTCAAACGCGTCTTCTGGATGCGTATCTTCCAGGATCTGGACGTACATCCCATCCAGTTCAAGGTCATCCCCGGGACCCAGCCGATACCCGCGACACAGCGGCAATTCATGGTGAACCGAAAATGTGGAAAGCACGGAATCCCCGGGGGCCGGTGCGCGTTGGACCGTGTAACTCTGGAATGTCTTATCCTGTCCGAGCGCCGCGAGCACAATACCGCGTGCATAATCGCGACGCGTCAGGTAAAGACCGGGAAACGGCTGGTCCTCCCCCTGCCCCAGCGTTCGAGGGGCTTCAGGCAGCGGTCGCACATAGGGTAAGTCCATCTGGCAGTGAGGGAGTCGTTCTATTCGAAGATTGTCGCTGTGACAATAGCGCACGTCCCAGTCCTTCCCCTCGCCCAGCTTTATTCCGTCGCCGTCCGCAAGCTGCCGCGTCTCGATATCGCTCACAGTAATCGTTCGTCCGCCTGTAGTGTTCACTAACGTATGTTGGATGCACCATGCATCCCGACCGGGAACCGGCACAATCGTTGTTCGCACGTCGAGCCAGCGCCGCGCATCATGGCCAACCAACAGGATCCCCTCATCTAACTGTTCGCCCGGTTCGTAGTCAACTGGGGTGGTGTTGCCGTCAATTGTGAGGCACGTTCCGAGTCGTACGATACCTGTTTTATTTGTGTCGTTGAAAATGGACCAGCCGTGCTTGTCCGTCCGTACGTGCGTGGCCGTCGATGATTTGAGTGAAGTATTCATTGTTCCTTTCCGTGTCCGCAGTTGTTTTTTACTGAATTATACAGAAGCTTACTAGCCAGGGCTTTTTCATTCTCAGTCATGTGAATGCCCGAAGTGGCTCGGATGGTCCCCAGCCGAGATGGCTCACGGTGCGGGCCGCCCCGTGCCACTGTTCGTGGAAGGCACTAAATTCATAGCATGAAACAGCCCTGTGCTAATGCTGCTTTTTCAAGATCATGACCGCGTGGTTCCAGATATTGTGCCCCCAAGCCTGCAGTGGCCGGAAAGCGTAGGTTCGGAACTCGCCGTTGACTCTATCCAGACGAACAAGCATGAAGTGCAGCTGGTCGCCTGCCTTTGGAGGGCAACGGCTGAAACCGGGAAGCTCGGCGAACGGCACGGCCACTTCAACCGTGTATCCCTGATCTCGGTCATCCGATTGATTGATCGTACCCCGTACGGTCTGCGCGTGCCTCATGCCGGTCATGGTCTGGCCGGAATCATGGATGCATCCCCACTTTTCCACTGGTTTGCATTGAATCGAGTCGTACACACTGCCATTCGGCGCAACGATCAATTCCCAGTAGGTACGGAATCTGATGTTCGGCAGGATAAACATCTCCACGCAGTCGTCGTTATAGATATGGCCGTCGCGCTCCCTCGCGGGGGCCACCACGTCCGTGTCAACGCAGTCGAACGCAAAGTACAAAAACTCTTGATCCCACAGTACCTTCCAAGTGGTTTTGACATCCGCTGGTTGCGTGCTGTTGAACGGAAATGTCTGCGTCCATGTCGCGGCGCTTTCCCAGGCGTTCTCGTCAAGCTTGCCGTCAATGACTACGGGGGTTTTCGCATACGGAATATGGAAGGTCCCGGGATCGGGCCAGTCGGGACCGGCTTCAATCATTTTAATTGAATTGGCCAAATCCTTTATTTCCTGCGCCAGCGTCGGCTTGCCTGGCTTCGGTCCCTTGCCCTGGAAGTACTTAAGCCAGTCAGGATGATGCTCGCTGCGCAACCGGTTGACATACTCGCGTCCCAGCGAGGCTGTATCCTCTTGAACGAGTTGATCCGCACGCTCCGCCAACTGCCGTAACTCCGCGGCGGACGGCCCATCCTCGCGCCCTGTCCCGCCGGAAATGGAATGACAGGCAGTCAGAAGACTCAGGGTGCCCGCCGACAACCCAAAGCAAAGTAAGTGAAGCCAACGATTGTTCCGTTTTTGGGTTGGAGAAGTTGCCATGCGACGTTCATTCCTTTCGTCTGTGTTTAAGAATCTTTCCCTTACGGGGCTTCCGCGGAATTTGTATGCAGAACACCTCTGTACAGGATAGTCACGGCCATCACGCAAAAACACTTTGACGCCAATTTTCTCGCGGATTCAGCTAATCCTCATCAATTGGTTTTCCCGTGCCATACCCCAATTCACGCGGCCATGCGCCGTCGTCGGGACGCGGACGATAGGGACCGGACCATTCCAAGCCCAAAGAGGAGCCCCATGCCCGCCGATCCCAGACAAAGCCGCGAAACGGATCGCGATTCCGATTCATCCAGTCCAGCAAATCGCGATGCAAGCGCTGCCTGACCTCAGCGCTGGCGGGATCCTCGATTAAATTGTTGCGTTCCCCTGGGTCGTCCGCCAGGTTGTATAATTCATCGCTGCTCAAGAGATTGATCGCCAGTTTGTAATTATCCCGGACAATGCAGCGGATCGGTTGGAAGCCGCCGAATGAATCGTGCCCGATCTCGAACCGGTTGAATTCGATAAATACGGCTTTGTCCGGTTGTTCCGTTCCCGCAATTAGCCGGTCAATGTTCTCGCCGTAAAGAATATCGGGCGGCGTTTCGCCAGAGAGCGTGAGCATGGTCGGCAGTAAATCCGCGTGACTCACCGGCGATTGAACTACGCAGGGGACCCTGCTTTCCACCGGTGGGCGAATAATTAATGGAATCCGTGCGGCACTGTCATACATGCAGGCGCCTTTGGAAAGGAGACCGTGCTCACCCATGAGGTCGCCATGGTCACTGGTGAAAATGACATACGTGTCTTCATCGAGCCCCAGACGATCCACTTCCGCGACAACACGTCCGATTTCATGGTCCACGAAACTGTTGCACCCAAAATAGGCGGGCATATAAAACTTGCCATCTCGCAAAGGCTGCTGGTCCGAAGGGATTCCCCGCACTGTTTGACGCCATTCTTTTTGTATGCCCGGTTTGTTTCCGGGCTCGTCGTCCCCCGGTACTTCCACAGGGTACCCGTAATCCGAAAAGGGTTCGGCAAACTCGCGCGGACATGCCCAGGGGTGATGCGGCTCGTCGTACGACAAGACCAGGCAGAACGGTCGCTCGTGATCACGATTCAGAAACTGAATCCCCCCATCGGACACACGGTGTGCCCACGTAAATTCGGCCGTGATTCGTTCGTCCGGCAGACCATCGATGCCGGCAACCGCTTCACGCCAACGTTTCGTTTCCTCGTCACTGAGTTCATCCAAGTAGTTTTTCCCGTCGAACCAGATCTCGGGATCCCATCCGGACGGGCAGACGCCGGTGTCAAAATAATCATGCCCGCTGAGATGCCATTTACCGCTGTAGGCACAATGGTAGCCGGCATCCCCGAAATAGTGCGCCATGGTTCGAGTGTTTTCATAGAGCGGGATACTGTTGGCCCACGGACCGCTGTTATGGGAATAAACACCAGTGAACAAACCGGCACGGGCCGGGGTGCACACCGGTGCCGTCGTGTAGGCCCGCTCGAAACGGGCACCCTGCGACGCCAAGCGGTCAATGTTCGGCGTACGCAACTCAGGATGTCCATAACAACCAACAACGTTCGCGCCCTGCGTGTCGGTAATAAAAATAATGAAATTAGGTTTTCCCATGGGGTACACGTCCTTGCTTTGCATGGTCTCGAGAATCGGAAATATTGTTTTTCTCGGCATCAGTTTTTCAGCGATATTAGGGTTGAAAAATCTCGAACAGCGGGGTGCGATCAGGCGTCCTGTGTGAAAAAGCCGCGTTAATCCGTTCTCTCGATCCTGGCATCCGATTTCTCCTCTATATCATTCCATGTGGGCTCTTGCGAAATAGCCTTCGCGCGAGTCGTTCGTGGTTCATGGTGCTTCGTTCTTAGTTCAAAACCACGCACTAAGAACCAAGAACTAAGAACAAGAATTGCGAAGAACGACATTTCGCAATTCCCTATTTGAATTAAGAAGGGAGAAAAATGATTCTGTCATAAAAGTCTTCAATTCACGATCTTTGCACGGGGTGCCCTGTTCCGCTGGGAAAATCATAGTTGCAATGGTAATCGCGGCTGTATGGGGCGCCTGGGTGATCAATATACAGTGAATTTATTTGAACCCGCCGGAATATCGCGGGTTTCCGTACCCACTTTCAGCTTAAAAGCACGGTTGCTTCGGGATTCAACAGTACCCTGTCCATCATAGATAAGCGACGTCGTAACATCGCCAAACCGCAGATTCTTAACGCCGTGGCGACAGGTCTGGTGAAGGTGCCAGCGAAAACCGCGTTCCCCCGCATCTTGGCAGCTAATAGCAAGCACATTCTCAATCGTCAGCGAGATGGGGCCGAGCGCCGACCATCCACAAAAGTCAGGCCGCGCCAGTTGG
>JAIPIM010000002.1 GCA_021734725.1 Minisyncoccota bacterium
CCTACTCTGACGTTTCCTCGAAAAGTTCGCGCAGTTGCTCACGCTCCACGTGTTCCTCAACGGTCGTGGGTCCCCTTTGCATGGTGCTCTGCTCCACTTCCCGACGCAATGCCGCGATGTCAGGCAAGTTCGCCGTTTCTCCAAGTGCTTCTCTGGCCTCCAGCAATCTTTGCGCGCGCCGTACCGCCGAAGACACACGATCCTGTTTCTCTCGAAAAACAGCCAAGCGCTTCTCTGCCTCACGTTCCAACTGCCTGACCTCGTAGAGTTCCTTCAGCAGCGCATAAGCGTCATCGTCCGCGGCGAGTTCCTCAAAGCTTGCGTATCCTGACTCTGTCACTTGAGAACGCAAGCCCTCCCGGTCGTCATCGAGTCGTTGGATATAGGTCACGGTGTCCGCTATATGCTCGTCAAGCGTGCGCTGCAGCTCGTTAAGTTGCTGTACGACACGGGTTCCTTCCGACGGTTGAAGACGGTGTAGCACCCGGGGAAGAACCGGTGCGGAAAGCACCACCGCCAGCGACAGCATTACCACAGTTCCGATCACATTGCGCTTATGCGGCGATAGAAGAGCTGCCAGCGCGGGCAGTACAAACGCCAGGCCGAGGCCGAGCCTTAACCCAGCCCACCAGCTGTCAAGGTAGAGTGCCAGCGCAATTCCCCAGATGCAGCCAGCCACCAACGTAAATCCACATCCAAGCGATTGACTACGTGCTTCGCGCGGGTGCTTGCCGGAACGCGCCAGTAAAAGCGTCGCGTACATAACAAGAAATGCGCCTACGACCACGAACGTCAACTCGAAAACACTCATGATTCCTCTTCCAGAAAGGCGTTGGCATCGATCTCGGGATCGCGTTCTGGAGTCTGCGTTTGTTCGTTCTCCAGAAGCTCTTCCACGGTACGAATCGGCGATACTTTTTCATGCAGGATCTGAGCGTTCGTCATAATCAGCTCATTGACCTGCGTCATCAGTTCCTCGGTGGCGCCCGAAAGCTTGTTAAGTCGCGCAATTTCGCGTTTCGCGGGAAGCATTGCCAGTGATGCTTTTGTATCCGCGATCTGTGTCACCAGTTCCTCGCTCCGGGTTCGGGCTAATTCCGCGGCCGCCCGAAACTCCTCCAGCAACTCGCGATAATTCCTGTGTTGTCGCAAAATCAATCTCACTTGCCGCACGGCCTCTTCCTGCGTGTACGTTTTTCCCGCCACCGTAATCGGAAACTCCCCTGTTTGCTTTGCCTGCCGGTAATGCATGCGGAATGTTTCGGCAAGGTCTTCAGCGGCTCCCATCTTGCCCGTTGTCTCGTCAATTCGTTCGTCGATCACAAGCAGTGCATCGTTGATTCGACCTTGTGTTGACTGCATCTCGTTCAAGTGTTCGTTCAGCGTCTGTTCCGCGTAATCGATAAATCCTACAGGGTCCCCTCGCCTTGCTTCTTCAGTCCAGCCGCCGTACTTCCTGTACAATTCACGGCCGCGATGCCGAAGGCCGGGGAAAAACCAGTAAACGGCGAGTGCGGCAATCAGCAGAACGGAGAGACCTATTAGCAAGCGCGTCAGACCTTTCATAAGAGACCCTTTTTCCCGAATGGGTTAGATACCATCGTCGCCTTACAGTCAACATAAATAGCACGTATCAGTTTAATTAATGTGACGCGGCTTGGGCCGTTGTCCACCGTTGGGCGCCGACATGAGACAAAATTGCGAACGCGCGCGATTGTGCGCCTTGCACTTTGCAACACTTAGGTTAAGGTTTCGCGTAAATTGTGTCAGGATTGTGTTCCGAAGATTCCTTCGGCATCCTGACAGCCGCACACAAGTTCAGGAGGAAAGGAAGATCATGAAGGTTGTCCACGCATTGAAACTAACAGTCGCTGTGATGATTGGAATGGTGTCTCTGAGCTATGGTGAGTACACCTGGGAGTACAGTGAACGAGTGAAGTGTCAAGTCGGCGGCGACGTTCGACTGCGGTTGACGCACTTTGACCGAAATGTTGTCTCACCGGAGTGGGGACGACCAATCTTCGGCACGGAAGACGGACCCGCGCTCGAATACATCCGGGTACGTGAGCGTCTGTGGGGATGCGTGGATATTGACGAAAACAAGCATCTGCGTATCCGTCTCGTCAATCGCTGGCATCACTTCAGCAGCAATATCGGGCCTGACAACAATCCGGACGACGGGTCGAGCTGGCGCTTTCCGGACGAAGTGATTATCGATCAGTTGAACCTTGGCATCGACAATATCTTCGGCTCGAACTGGTCGCTCACGATTGGCCGCCAGGATGTCATGCTCGGCAATGGCATGATTGTACTGGAAGGGACCCCTTACGACACAGGCCGGACCATCTATTTCGATGGAGTCATGGCAACGTACGCCAAAGGCAAAAACGAGGTCAAGCTGTTCGGCTTCTACAACGATTACAAAGACAAAACGGTTTTCATCAACGACCAGAACAGACGGCTGCGCCGCGGTGACACCTGGCTGGCCGGCGTCTACTGGACTCACAAGATGAATTCATGCTTCAACAGCGATCTCTACTATATGTTTATCGATATTGACGACGATCGCCCGAACACAGCCGAGCGCAACCATCCCGCGGATGAAAATGCCCAGCTCGATATCATTGGCGCACGGGTGTTCGGCAGCCTGAACCCTCAGGTCGACTACAGCCTGGAGGTCGCCAAACAACGTGGTGAACGCATGGAAAACGCCGATTTCACCGGGATTATGGCCGACGCACGCCTGCGCCTGAAAGCGAAGGAAGGCACGCCACTGGCCCCGTCGCTGGACTTGGAATACACATATTTCAGCGGTAACGACCCCGATTCAAACGATGAATTTGAGGGGTGGCACCCGGCGTTCGCCGAATACCCCATATGGCGTGACGAACTGGTCCCGATTATGCTCAACGGAAATTGGACAAACCTGTCGCAGTACCGCGCCGGACTGAACCTGAACCTCTACGACAGCGAGAAAGTCGGCGTCCGTTTCAGCGGTGCCTGGGCAGTACTTCTTGCCGATTACGGAGATCAAGCCCTGGTCAATGCTCCCGGCGGTGGCGGTGGGGACAACATCGGGCACCTTTGCTCCGGGTTCCTGGATGTGGCACTGAAGGACTACAGCACCAACATCTCGCTGCAAGCGTCACACTTTGAGCCGGGAAATTACTGGTTGGACGGCCAGGCATCTGAATGGCTGCGATTTGAAATGGTCTACACGTTCTGACCAAACTGATCCTGTCAGCTGAAACAACAACACGCCAAGACTGCCGGGCGCGGGCACTCTCAGGGACGATCTGGGAGTACCGTTCCCGGCGGTTTTGTTATCCCGATACTTGGTCATGGAACGAAACCGTGTTGAGACGCCCGTGAAGAGATTTCCTTCGTTCTCAGGGGGTCCGCCTGTCCTGACCGGTTCATGGTCGACGTGCTGAGACGCCCCCCCGCGTTTGAGGTACGTTTCGACGGAATGTTTGCGGACGTGCGCATCTATTGGGGGCGCCCTATTCGGACTTTGCGCATTGGCTGATTTCCAGCAGGCGTTTCATCACGTCGGCATGATCGAACTGTGTGCCTTTAATGCCGAAACTGTCGTGCAGCTGGCAGTACAGGGCGTACAGTTCATTGTACGTTGTCTGACTGTCCGGATCCGGCGTGTACACCGTATCTTTATAGGAACAGATGTTTTTCTGTGCCTCTTCCGGGGTGGCATAACCGCCTTTGTCCGGTCCGGCTGCGACGGCGCCCATAATAGCGGAACCGACAGCGCAGGTTTGCGCGGACGCCGACACTTTCATGGGGCGTCCCATGACATCGGCATAGATCTGCATGAAGAGCGGGTTTTTTTCTGCAATGCCGCCGCAGTTGATGACTTCCTTTATTTCCACGCCGTATTCACTGAGCCTGTCCAGGATACGCCGTGCACCGAACGCAGTTGCTTCAATCAAGGCCCGATAGATGTCGTGTTGTTGCGTATGCAGGGTTTGACCGATAAGTAGTCCTGTGAGGCGTGCGTCTACCAAAATAGTGCGGTTACCATTGTTCCAGTCGAGAGCGAGCAGGCCGGTTTCGCCGGGTTTCAGCGCGGCAGCTTTTCGGGTAAGGTTCGCGTGCAGATCGGCGTTGCCCTGGCAGACGTAAGTCACGAACCAGTTAAAGATGTCGCCCACTGCGCTTTGTCCGGCCTCGATGCCATAGTAGCCGGGGAGTACGGATCCGTCGACAATACCGCAGACGCCGGGTATGTCCGGCAGTTCTTGTGCATTTGGGGCGACCATGATATCGCAGGTGGAGGTGCCGAGTATTTTGACCATACGGCCTTCTGCGACGCCCGCGCCGACAGCCCCGAGGTGTGCGTCAAAAGCGCCACACGCGATAGCGATCCCTTCGGGCAGCCCCAGTGTAGCCGCGTATTCCTTGCAGAGGTATCCGGCGGATTCATTGGCGGTATGCGCTTTCTGGCAGAGGCGCGGGCGCAATTCGGCAAGAGCGGGGTTGAGCGTGGCCAGGAAGTCGTTGTCGGGCAGTCCACCCCATTCCTCACAGTACATGGCCTTATGGCCGGCGGCACACACGCCGCATTTGACGTCTTCGGGTCGCTTGATTCCGGCCAGTACGGCCGGGATGAAATCGGCGAATTCGATCCAGGAATAGGCGGCGTCGAAGACTTTGCGGTCTGTATTCAGGCAATGCAGGAGTTTTGAGAAGAACCATTCGGACGAGTATGTACCGCCGCATTTAGCGAGGTAGTGCGGTCGGTTTTGTCTGGCGAGTTCCGTGATCTGTTCGGCTTCGTGCATACTGGAGTGGTCTTTCCACATCCAGGCCTGGGCATTGAGATTATCCTTGAATGTTTCGTGGAATGCCAGTGGTGTCATATCCGCATCCACGGGAATGGGGGTGGATCCAGTGGTGTCTACGCCGATGCCAATGATGCGATCGGTGCCGAATCCGGTTGTGGCCGCGGCCTGTTCCAGTGCCGGTTTCACTGATTTTTCGATTCCATCGATAAAGTCCCGAGGGGACTGGCGTGCCACGTGTGGATTGGCGGTATCGGTTAGTACACCGGCGTCGCCGCTGGGATAATCGAACACGGCACTTCCGCATTCTTCACCGTTCACCACGTTTATGACGACACAACGCACCGAGTTGCTGCCGTAATCGATTCCGATCACATAACGGTTATTGTTCACGGTGTGATCCTCCGTTCTTCACGTTCGGTAATTGTGGGGTGAGACAATCCACAGCAATATGTGTGTGAAACGGAGAGATTTCAAGGGATGTTTTGTGGAGATCCCCCAAGTGGAAAGCCTTCCGTCCAGGTCCAATATCCGCTGTATGATGGTGTCGAATAGGGTTGTGAATTGGACAGTCAAATAGGCACCGTGTATAGTTTCATCAACGAGCCAGTAACACGCTAATCATAAGGAACCAACATGTCAGACTATCGGTGGGAGATTGCCCCCAGCAACGCTGGGGAGGTCCACCGATTGCAGCAACAGGTTGCCCTCACTGATGTCGGAGCGATGATCCTGTCCAGTCGCGGGATCACGGCGGGCACGGTTGAGGATTTCTTGCAGCCTGCTTTGCGCAATCTTTCGGACCCGTATAACTTGCCAGGAACCGAACGTGCCGCGGCACGGCCGTGGGAGGCCGTACAGCGGGGTGAAACCATCCTTATCCACGGCGACTACGACACCGACGGCATCACGTCGGCGGTCTTGGTGTCCCAAGTTCTTTCGCAGTGCGGCGGGAGAACGGAGGTGTTTTTGCCGCACCGCATCGATGATGGGTATGGCTTGACCGCGGAATCCATAGACAAGGCGTGTTGCGAGCACCATTCGCTGCTTGTAACGGTGGACTGCGGCATCAACAGCATTGAGGCGGTTGAAGCAGCAACCCGCCAGGGAATAGATGTGCTTGTAACGGACCACCATGAGCCCGGGGAGGAAAAGCCCGCTGCCGTTGCCGTCATCGATCCAAAGCTGCCGGGCGCGGATGCGCGTATTCAGGAACTCGCAGGCGTTGGCGTTGCCTTCAAGGTGTGTCATGCTTTCTTGAAATACGGACGTGAACACGATCTTGGGGGATTTGACATCCAGCTTGAGGATGTTCTCGATTTGGTGGCCTTGGGTACCGTGGCGGACATTGTCCCGTTGCTTGACGAAAACCGTACGCTTGTTCGTCATGGGCTGGAAGTGTTATCGCGTCAGCATCGTCCCGGAGTTCGGGCGTTGTGCGAGCTTGCCAAGCTCGATGACCGTGTAAAGGCGCGCGACATCGCGTATCGCCTGGCGCCCCGGTTGAATGCTTCGGGCCGTATTGGAGACGCCACCCTCAGCAAGGATCTTTTGCTGGCCGATAACATGCGCGATGCATACAGCCTGGCGGAGCGGCTTGACGAGCAGAACCGGAACCGCCAGGGGCTGGAGGCGGATACATTCACGCAGGCCGAACAACAGATTGAAGAGATCTGCGACGTTACTTCTGACCGGACTATTGTGGTTGCGGGCGAGGACTGGCACCAGGGCGTGCTGGGGATTGTTGCCGCTCGGCTGGCGCGACGTTTTCATCGGCCGTGCATTGTACTGACACGTGACATCAATGGATTCTATTCCGGGTCGGGCCGAAGCGTCAGCGGTGTAAATCTCGTGGGTATGCTGGAGCAGTGTCAGGCGTTGTTGACACGCTACGGTGGGCATCCCATGGCGGCGGGGCTTTCGTTTTTGCCGGAACATCTTGCCTCTTTTCGCGAGGAATTTGAGAAAACGGTACGTGAAAATCTGACATTGGACGACATGCGACCGCGTCTGGAGGTGTGTGGTGAAGTAACTCTGGGGGACATTGACGAACTGTTCCTCAGCGAACTGGAGTTGATTGAGCCTTTCGGTCAGGGGAATCCGGAGCCTGTTCTTATGAGTCGTCGAGTCACGGCCTCCGGCATAGCGCTTGTCGGGAATGGTCACACCCGCGGCCTTCTGCACGATGACTCGGGGTCACCGCCTCTGAAGTTCATAGCGTTCGGTCGTACTCCCGACACATTTCCCGATGCGCCCTGGGACGTAGCATTTCGTCCGCAGTTGAATACGTACAATGGGTACAGTCGACCGCAGGCTTGTATTGTGGACGTGCGTCGTACCGAGGTCTAGCCTGAATAATTCTCACCCGAAGGGCGGGCCAATGTCACCGAAGCCCCCGCCCGAGACTCCGCCGGCGAACCGGCAGTATATATAACTTCACCGACTCCGACAGCACCATCATGAAAGCCGGTTCGGGCGCCGGTTTCGAACAATGCTACAATGCCCAGGCAGCCGTGGAAACCGTCGAGCCGGTCTCCTGCTTGCACATCGGACGAGGGCATTCTGGATGGGCATCGAACCCGGACAGCGTCCAGTTACTCGTGCCGGAGCGCATGAATCGGATCCATGGCCGCGGCCCGGACGGCGGGGTAGAAGCCGAATACAATTCCGATAACCGCGGAGATACCGAATGCCGTGATGACGGCCCATGGGGTGACGATCGTGGTAACTTCCGTAATCGTCTGGATCAGTTTTGGCAGCGTCAGTCCAAGCGAGACCCCCAGCAGTCCTCCCAATCCACTGAGCATCACGGTTTCCGTCAGGAACTGCAGCATGATATCCTGGCGTTTGGCGCCCACGGCACGCCGAATGCCGATTTCCGGCGTTCGCTCGCTTACCGTGGCCAGCATGATATTCATGATTCCAATGCCGCCGACCAGCAGAGAGATGGCGGCCATGAGACCGAGCACGATGTTGTAGAGTCGCTTGACCCGTTCTTTTTCCGCGAGAAGCTGGAGGGGAACGATCATTTCAAAGTCCTGTTTTTCGTGAAATCGTTTGAGCAAGGATTCGATCAGTCGAGCAGTGGGCAGAACATCATCGGAGTCAGGCACCCGGATAATTGCCCCATGCAGTTCGACACGTTCGACGCTGAGCCCGCCGCTGCTGGTGTCGGAGATCAACTCGCCGAGGCGTCCACGGGCAGTGGTCAGGGGGACAAGCAGTTGTCCACGGCTTGCCTGGCCACCGGCCCGTGGTGGTGTGGCGGCCCCTGAGAAATCGCTCTGCATAATGCCGATCACGCGGTAATAATCCGAGCCAACTCGAATGTACTTGTTCAGGGGATCCGTCATGCGTCCGAGTTGTTCGGCCAGCACGGAACTGAGGATACCTACCGTGGCGCGTTCATGAACATCGACGCTGGTCAGGAAACGGCCGCGCAGCATACGTGCGCCCGTGACTGACGGATACCAGGGGACCGTGCCCACAAGATCGGCGTCTGTCCGACGCCCCTGGAAAACGACTTCCTGCTTGACCTTTCGTTCCGGGACAATGACATCGGCTTTCGGGACGGTGGCGGCAATTCGTTCGATGTCGTCGTACGTCAGGCCGTACTGCATGATCTGCCGTCCCTGGTCGTCATCCTGTGAGGTCTGTGGCGGCTTCACACTGCGCACGATGATGTTGTTGCTTCCCAGCCGCCTGATCTGTTCACGGGCCTCATAGCTGAGTCCTTCACCGATTGCCAGCATGCAGATAACCGAGGCCACGCCGAATACGATACCGAGGCCGGTCAGGCTTGACCGCAGGCGGTGGCTCCATATGCTGGAAAGCCCCAGCCGCAGGTGTCGAGCGATTTTAATGATAAGTGTCACTGTCGATACTGCCGTCTTTCAGATGAATTTCTCGTTGCGTGGCCTTGGCCACGGAATCCTCGTGGGTTACCATGACGATGGTGGCGCCCGTGTGCCAGAGCTCGAGCAACAGTTTAAGGATGGCGCCTCCCGTTTTGGAATCCAGGTTGCCGGTGGGTTCATCGGCGAGGATCAGGACTGGTGCATTGGCGAGGGAGCGCGCAATGGCCACGCGCTGACGCTCGCCGCCGGAAAGTTCGGTTGGTTTGTGTCCAAGCCTGTGCCCCAGGCCCACGCGCTCGGCCAGTTCCCGCGCCTTTTCACGCCGCTGTGCCGCCGGAAGACCGACATAGAAAAGGGGCATTTCAATATTTCCGAGGACCGTCAGGCGGGGAACGAGATGAAACGATTGAAAGATGAACCCGATTTTATCGCGGCGTACGTCGGACAGCGCGTCATCGTGCAGCGTGGACACATCCTGTCCCGCCAGGACATACCGGCCCGAAGATGGCGTGTCCAGACAGCCCAGTAGATTCAGCAGAGTAGACTTTCCTGAGCCGGAGGGGCCCGTGATGGCGACGTATTCACCCTGGGCCACCGAGAAGGACACCCCGCGGAGTGCCGGGACCGGAACTTCGCCCAAGTCATACGTCTTGATCAGATCGTGGACATCAATGATGTTCATGGTTAGGATCGTTCTGTCTGGTCGGCCGGTGCCGATGAATCCTCCGCAGGCGTGTCCAAGGCATCGGACGGAGCGCTTTCCGTCCAGGAGGGATTCACTATGACGCGGTCGCCGGCCTTCAGCCCTTGAGTAATGGCGGCGAATCGGTCGTCGAAACCCGCCAGTTGCACCGGGCGCTCCTCAGTGCCGGAAGGGGTTTGTAGAAAGCACAGGCGCTCCTGACCCCGGCCCACCACCGCCTGTACGGGCACATACAAGGTGTCCATCATTTCACGAATTGTGATCGCTGTCCGGCAGGACATGCCCGGCTTCAAGCTGGGATGGCTGCCGTCGATGGCGATAACGCACGTGTAGACCTGGACATCTTGCAACCAGTGTTGCGGATCGGGCAGGGACGCGACTTCTTGCACGGTCCCCTTGAGGCGAAGATCGGGATATGCGTCCACGGTGATGACCGCCGATTGACCGGGTTCGACCTTTTGCACGGTAGTCTCATGCAGTTTCACTTCCGCGATCATCGTCTTTAAATCCGGAAGGTGAATGATTTCTTCCCGTTCGCGAACGGACGTACCCTCCTCAATGGGGTTGCGGCTGCGTCGCCAGTAGTTGGTACTTGACGCGTAGACGACAAGCCCCGGCTGTGTGGCTTTGATTACGCAGTTTTCGATCTGGCGGCCCAGGTCAGCCAGTTGTTCCTTCTCCAGATTGTACGTTGCCTCCGCGGATTTAAGCTTTGCGGATGCCTGAGCTTCTTCGCTCTTGGCCCGTGCCCTGACCCGGTCCAATTCCCGTCGTGCCTCCTCCACGTCCGCATGCCGGGACTCCGCTTGTTTGGGTAGCTGGTATCTGAGGAACAGCTTCAGATCCATGTTGGCCTGTTGCAACTCTGCTTCCTTTCGCTTCAGTGCGAGCTGGTCCGCGGTGACTTCATTGCGGGTGACGTACTTATTTCCGAACAACTTTTCCGTCCATGTTACTCGGTCTTTTGCGCGTTGCACCTCTTCTTCCGCCAGGCTCACGTTACTCTGCAGTTCAGTCTTTGTTTTCAGTGCCGTTCCCCCCAGATGTTCCAGAGCTCCCAGTTTTTGAAACGCAGTTTCCTCGGCGATTGTTCCCGCGAGGTTTTCCCCCAGATATTGCTGCAATTCCAGGTGAGCAAATTTCAACGCCAGCTCGGCCGATTTGATATCGCTCTCGTTTTGTTTTTGCTGGATCTCGAAATCTTCGCGGGCACGTGTATAGGCAGCGGATGCATTTTGGTAGCTTATCTCCTGTTTCGTGTAGCGTTCTTTCAACGCGGACGAGTCCAATTCAACCAGCACTTTTTCGCTCGCGACATCTTCCGGTGTGATAACGGTCCCCTCCGGAACGAGGTAGATGATGGTATTGTTTCCCTGAACGCGACTGCGTATGCGCACCACTGTTTCGGCCTGCAGCGTTCCGCCCTCGTCGACCGTAATTTTCAGGTCTCCACGCTTGACCTCCCACAGTTCAGCGTCGCTGACCGTGGCGTTAGTGTTGTCATTGTGCGTCAACGTCCACACGGCAGCGGCGCTGAGTAATGCGATGCAGAGTACGATTGCCGCTCCCATCCAGACACGGCGTGAAATTGCGGCGTGCGTCTTTTGTGCTGGTCCTTGTTTTGCCTGCATAGTTTAATCCTTGTCACTCGTTCCGATTGATGGTTATACGCATTCTGCTTCCCCAGGTGTCTGTCTCGAAGTTTTCTGTCACACTCTTCGTTATTATGTGTTCATAGGTTTTCCCGCGGGCGTGATGGATCACTCGCCTTGAAACTCACCGTTCGAGAATGTCAGTGATTCAGTATCCCGCCACAGACTGAGAAGTTGTGTGCGATAATCGACAAGCCGGGCAGTCAGTTGGTTCCTTGCTTGCAGTAACGCTTCCTGGGCTTCGAGGAGATCGCGCATCTCTGCCCGTCCAGCTTCAATAAGCATTGTGATGCTTTCAACGCGTTGCCCCGCCAGGTCAACGCTCTGTTGCTGGATCCGATAACTGGACCGGGCTTCTCTCAGCCGTCGCCAGTCTTCACGAATCTGTTGCACGACTTGGTCTTGTAAGAGGTCATGATTGCGCGTCTGTCTGTCGTATTGGATGAGAGCTCTGCGGTAACTGTTGCGTTCGGCAAGCCGGTCGAACGGCAAGTCTGCTTCAATTCCCGCGCTGTAACGGCGGTCTTCGTCACTGAATTTCAGAAGGGTTGTTTCCGGTTGCGTTCCCGTGGCTGCCGCCAGTACGACGTCCAAGTCCGGGCGCAGGTTATTGGCCGCGACATTGACCTTTCGTTGCGCATCGTTTACTCGGTCCGCGGCGGTCATCAGGTCCAGGCGCTTCTGCCGTGCGGCACGCGCGGCTTCTTCGGGATTGCCGGTTAGGGTCGTTAAGCCCAGTTGCGCCAGGCGTTCGAGTTCCGTCCGGTCCGGTGTCAGGGGCTGGTTCACAGGGACCCCCACGGTGATTTTGAAACTGTCGATCAGCGTTTCGTACTGCTGTTGGGCGCGCAGCCACCGGTCGCGTGCCCGGAGTTCATCCTGACGCGCCTGATCCACCTGCATACCCTGAAGGCGGCCGGCTTCGAAGAGCATTTCGGCTCGTTCGCGCGCGGTTGTGAGGTTATCCAGATTCATTTTTTCATTGGCGATAACATCCCGTTGCTGCAGTATGCGGTAGAAATCGGTGGCCACATCAACGTATAAGCGTCTGCGGAAGCGCACAAAAGAGCGCATTTGATAGATTGTATTGCGTTCGGCCTGGGTCAGTTCTTCCTGCGCGATGTCGGCACCCGCGCCGCGCAGCAATGGCTGACGTAGCGTCATGGCGATCAACGAGCCGGCGTTTTCCCGTGGGTCTCCGCTGAGGAATCGGATAAAATCCGAGCTCAGGGATACGCCGAGATTGGCACCGGTGGCGAGCGCCCAGTCCAGTCCGAAGTCACTGTCGGCACTGACGGTACGTTCGCCATCGTCGTAGGCCCACAGTGCGCCAAGGATCCCTTGATAGCGGGGTGACCACAGATGTCGTTCCAGAGTCAAGGCCAGAGCTTCGAGATAGACGTCCTCACGTTGCGCCTGGAAGTCGCGACTGTGAGCGGCGGCCAGTTGAACGGCGTCGGCGAGTGTAAGGTTGGTTAACAGATCCGGGCGTTCCTTCAGGAACTCCGACAGAGATTGCTCTTGTTCCGATACGATGCGAAAAGCCGCGGCCATGCCCGGGACGTCGGCAGCCTTATCCGCCAGTATACCGTAAACCTGCCGATCCGCGCGTTCCGCGTAGTGTGTAGATGTACAGCCAGCAATCATGCAGGCAGCGGTTACGGTGCTGATCATGGCGGCGATTGTATACTTCCTATGGCGGCGATGCATGTTGCTTTTTGAATCGTAATGGGGGTGTTGCATGGTCTTATTGATTCCGTATTCCGCTGAGGAAAAGGCTCAGCAATTCGTCTGTGGACACAGGGGGGGTGCCCTCGCGCTCTTCCACCGCCACGCCTTCCCGGACAACGCTCATGAAGATGCGTGCCGCTGCTTCAGGGGGGAGGGTTGCTCGGAAACGCCCGTCAACGATTCCCTCTCGAATGGCCGCGGCGATCGGCTCGAGGATGCGGTGCTTGCGTGCGCGGAACTCGGCGCGCCAGTTGCCTGTCCGCATCATGCGACGTGCATCGCCGCCGTAAAGGGGGCGAAAAACTCCGCGTCGGTGCCGGAAAAATTGCTCCAATGCTTGCGCGGCGGCCTTGAGTTTCTCTTCGTGAGTGCCGGGATCCTGGGTCGTGCGGCTCAGTGTTTCGTACAGTGTGTCCAGTCCGGCCAGTAACACATGAGCATAGAGGTCTTCCTTACTCTGGAAGAAGCGGTAGATAGTTCCCTTGCCGACCTTTGCTTTGATGCGAATGTCTTCCAGCGTCACTTGGTCGAAACGCCTGCTGACGAACAATTCCTCGGCACTGTTAAGGATGATTTGGCGCTTGTCTTTCTTTGGCACGATCACGTCTCCGGTGCTTTACAAAACTGACTGGTCAGTTCTGAATCTACCCCGACAAAGGTGCCTGTCAATGTGTGTCAGGAAGTTTTTCACGGGCATCGGAAGCAGGAGCGGGGTCTCCGGTCTGAACACGTACTCGGACCTGAACCTTGCGCACTGGCATGCAACACGTTGGTTGGCGTGCTTGTCCTATTCAGGAGACCGCATGGATTCCCTGGGTCCGAATGCTATTGTAAAGCAGCGGCACGGAGTCGCTTCAAGATGCCATGTCAGGGGCAAGAGAACGACGACATTTCAAGACCATACCGAGGAGGTATTTTTATGTCAACGCCAAACCTTACATTGAAGGAGCGCAAGCGTCGCCGCTTCCGTCTGGTGATTCCAGCGTTTCCCACGTTCAATATTTATTCGTCCTTTGCGAAACGGATGACGGCTTTGGGACCTATATGTATCGGCACCATGGCAAATAAACTCGCGCGCTGGGACGTCGAGATAATTGACGAAAACAATTACGGCAAGCGTGGTCTGCGAGACGATCAGGGGCATCCGGATCACGAAGGATTGCAGGCTTCTCGTCCAGCGGACGTGGTGGGATTTTACGGGGGGCTTACCAGTACCGTGCCGCGGCTGTATGAACTGGCCAAGCGCTACAAGGCACTGGGCGTCGTGACGCTTGGCGGGGGTCAGCATTTTGTCGAGGATAATATCCGAGAAGGATTGTCCGAAGGCTTGGATTACATTATCCTGGGTGAGGGCGAATACACGATAAGTGAATTTCTTGAGGCATGTGACCGGGGGGCTTCCGTTGACGCGATTAAGGGATTGGCTTTTCTTGAGGCTGGTCAGGTTGTGACAACGCCTTCCCGGGAACCCATTACCGATTTTGAGGCCCTTCCCATTCCCGACTTCGGATTGTTGCGCAATGCCAAACTCAAGTATTACCCGGTATCGTGGGCGCGGGGGTGCGGTATGGACTGCGAGTTCTGCACTGTTAAAGGCAAGATGCGAAGTTGCGGTCCGGAGCGTGTTATGGCGCAGATAAGCAGTTTGGTGGAGCGGTATCACGCCAAGAACTTCTTCGTTGTCGACGATTTTTTTGGGCCGAACCGAAAAGAGGCCATGAGTCTGTGCCGGATGCTCAAGGACTACAGCGCACGGACGGGCGTCAAATTACGTATCATGGTCCAGATACGCCTTGAAAAAGCTAAGGACGTAGAATTATTACGTGCCATGCGCGCGGCGGGTGTGAATGGTGTGGCCATTGGCATAGAATCGCCCATTCCCCAGGATTTGGAGGCCATGAATAAGAAGCTGAAGCCGGATCAAATGGTCAACTGGGTGCGGACATTTCGGCGGGAAGGTTTCTTTGTGCACGGCATGTTTATCTTTGGATATCCGCGACAGCCCGGCAGCGAATGTGAGATGAGCATAGAAGAGCGAACGCGACATTTCCGTCGTTTTATCCGGAAATCACATCTGGATACGGTTCAGGTACTGCTTCCCGTTCCTTTGCCCGGAACCGAACTCACGCGACGGCTGGAGGCCGACGGACGCATCTTCGACCGTGATGTCGTCGGTTGGGAATATTACGACGGCAATTTCCCTTTGTTCGTGCCGGACCCCCCCCTGACAGCCGAACAGCTGCACTGGGGAGTGCAGAAGATCATGAGCCGGTTTTACCGGTTTAAGTACATGTTATTCACCGCGCTCAACGTGCTCTGGTTCCCGTCTATCGTCCTTTGGTTTCATCGTTTGCGCGGCGGCTGGCGCAGCTGGTATCGCGTGTGGCGCAACCATCTCGTACGCTTCGGGGGATGGGTTGTCCTGCGGCGCTGGAAATCCGCCTATAAGCAAGGCACGTTTGAAGAAAAGCTGAAGGTGGCTGAACAAAGGCTCGGCCGCGAGTCGCGCCCCGCGGATTGAGGAATTCCGGTGGTCGCGTAAGCAGGGGGGCGAAGGGAGAATTGTTTCATTCTCAGTCATTCAAATGCCCAAAGTAGCTCGGATGGTCCCCAGCCGAGATGGCTCACGGTGCGGGCCGCCCCGTGCCACTGTTCGAGAAAGGCACTCCATTCATCAAATGAAACAGCCCTGGGGCGAAGGAGATCGGATATGACATTGGTCAGAGCTCAATCAAAGTGGTTAACAGTGAAGGTTGTACTCGTGGCTTGCGCGTGCTGCATGAATCTGCCTGTCCAAGCGGGGCCACCCGAGTCAACCTTGCGAACGTATAAGCGCACCGATTGGTTGGACAAAGCACGGGAAGCCACGCCTCTTCGGCAATCGTCGGCGCCGGTTGACTCCACATTGACGCCTTACAAGCGGACAGACTGGCTGGAGAAGGCTAAAGAATCGGCACCCACTGAATTTTCGTCATCCCCCATGGAATCCACCCTGAAAACGCGTCGGCCGTCCACTTGGGGCCTTGAGCGCCTGCGGGAGAAAGCGGATGCCGTCCCTAAGCGGGATCGATCGACGTTAGAAAGTCGTCGTGCTCCCAGGCCGAGGGGGCGACACAAGTACCTTCTTGAGCAATACGAACAGCGCATTGAGCGCTATCGTAAAATGCAACACGCCATGAAGGAAGCCGGGCACACCCACATGGTTCAGTACCTTGAAGAATCCATTCAGCGCGAAACGGAGTACTTTGAGAAGAAGCTCAGACGCCTCGGTATTGAGCATTCCGAATAAACGAAATCCTCCCAGCAAGACAGGTAAGCGGTGACCACAATGATTCGACACCATATCCCGGCGTTTTTTTCTTGCATGGATCGGAGTTTATGCACGACAGTTGCGGTAATTGCTTCCAGGCGCGTGGCGCTCGTTTTGACCGTTGCCGTTACGGTATGCGTGCTGGTTGGGGCTGATGCATTGAGCCAAGGCACTGGTGGGCGTACCAAGTCCGCTGACGAATCCGCGCGGCGCGACGATCTCCTTTACCGTGTCGCGCGATACGCCGTCAGAGAAGACTTTGAGGGAGGGCTCGCCCTGCTGGAGAAAGCTGGTAACGGGCGAACCTGGAAGGGGCTGAACGCTCTGCTGAATGAGGCGGCGAGCGCGCCAAAGGTCATACTCAAGTCATTTGTCGCCCAGAGTGGTGAAACGGTTGTTGTAGGCATTGCGGGAAAGCCGCGCAAAGTCAAGATCTATGGCGTATTCGGCGGCAAGATAGCCGTCGGAAGAATGGTCAACGGCAGACTGAAGCGGGCGTCCGCGTCGCTTTTCCACTTGAACGACGACGAATGCAGCAAACGCTTGGCGGGTGTGTCGCCGGAGGCACGCGCCCTGTTCCTTGGGGCGATGGCCGTCCGCAAGCGTCGCTTTGACGATGCACGCGCTCATTACGCCAAGGTTGAAGGTCTTTCCGGCCAACTGAGTAAGGCAGTACGAGAGCTAGAGGAAACCCTCTCAGTAGAGTCGCCGGAACCGTCTGAGCGCGACCGTGTTTCAGACTCCCCACCCGCTGATCGGGAGGGGAGTGCGCCGGGAACGTCCCCTGTGTTTGACGGTGATCTTGGGGAACTCGAGAGAGTGCTGTTCGACAGCAACGCTTTAGCGCATGGTTCCGAGGTCGCCCGCGAGTTTGCGGTTATGAGTGTTGTCAACGGAAAAGTAGCTTCCGGGCAAGCGGTTTTGGCCAAATTTATCAAGCAGTATTTCGCCGCCAACGCCGAGAAGGTGATTTATAAGAGCAACGAACGAGAAGCAATAACGGCTGCCTGCGATGCCTGGTTGGTGCTTCACCATTGTTTTTCCGAGCAAACGTTCCAAGATCCGGAGATAACACGGTGGCTGCTGCGCGATAATCAGCGCTTGCAGTTGGTGGCGGAAGCCACGAGCGAAGGCGTGGTATGGCCACGGGCCGCGACGATTATCGAGACGCTGTACCGTCACGATCCGGACACGCGGGATCGGTACTTTGAGTTGATCCTTGCGTTTGCCGTTGTATGGGATACGCAACGTCCGCCGCTTCATCATCAAGCACGCGGGCAACTCCTCCCGTACGAGCCTGATCTTCCGGCGCGATATGACCACTGTAGGCGCTTGTACGAAGGCAAGGGCGGAGTCCCGTACAGTGGGTTGAACTGGAATACGCTTACGTTTGTCGTCGATACGCCGGTACCTGTTTCCGAGCTGAAGTGGGCGACGGAGAATGTACGAGGCAGCGCACGTTCCTGGGGGGGCAAGTTCAAGGATATCGAGTACGACCACGATCGGCTGGAGTCCGGTCGCTTCAACTGGCCGGCCGGACCGTATACATTGGCGGCCATAGAACAGCGTGGGGGCATCTGTGTCGATCAGGCGTACTATGCGACAATAACGGCTCGGGCCTGGGGAATCCCCGCCATGCAGTTCACCGGGCTCGGCAAGCGCGGACCCCACGCGTGGTTCGGGCATATGACGAATCAGCAGGAGTGGGAAACCGACGCTGGACGGTATGAGTACGATGCCTACACCGTGGGGCGGACGATGGATCCGCGGACCAATACCGTTATGACGGACCACCAGGCAGCCTTCGCCTGTGACCCCGTGTTCCGCTCCCGCGATTATTTCGAGGCGTGCAGGTTCTGCCGCATTGCCGATATCTGTAACCGCTTTGAGATTGATGCTTCCGTGCCCGTCTTCGCGGACAAGGCCAGGCGCCGTGTCGCTATCTATCCTCGACCGTGGGATGTGATGGAGAAGTTCTTCCTCCGGACAGGCCGAACGCAGGACTTGTTGGGCTTGCTCGATGACCGGCTGAAGACGTTCCAGCGGTATCCGGACGAACGCTGTGCCGTTGTGCTCCGCAAGGCCGCGTTGCTCAAGGATATGCGGAGAACGGATGAAGCCGATGATCTGTTGGCGGACACGCAGCGTTTTCTCGGTCGGCGTCGGTATGACCTCGCCGAGAAGATCTTCACGGCGCGCCTCCAGAACCTTAACAAGCCCCACCATCTTCAGCATAAAATGGAGTTGCTTGAGGACTTTCTCAAAGACAACAAGGACGAGGGCGCGAAACTGATCGTGTTTGCGCGAGACTACATCCGCGTTGCTCAAGACCTTGGTAAAAGCAGCGACAGTGCGCGGTTCATGGATCGTTTGCTGAAACGGCTCGATGCGGATTTTGGTACGATGGAACAGTTCCGTCAGTTGGCGGACCTGGCCGAACGTAACGAAGAGCCTTGACGGCGGATGTCAAGGGTGAACCGCTTTGGCCACAACGCTCTTTGAGCCTTCGAGTCTTTGAGGTGAAAAATGCAGGGCTGGCTATACATGCGGTTTCCCGGTGGGAACCAATTGTCGAACAAGTCAAATAAGGTGTTTTATGAAGACGTATTTCGAGTGTATTCCCTGTTTGGTAAGGCAGGCAGTGGACAGTGTGCGAGACGCGGGTCTTGACGATGAGGAACAAGCCGACGTGCTGCGGACGGTTCTCCGCGAGATGGGTGAGATGGACCTTCTGGCGTCCCCACCCGCCATGTCCCAGCGTATTCACGAACTCGTGCGCGCGCAATCCGGGATTCCGGATCTTTACGCCAGCCAGAAGAAAGCGTCCAACGAACTGGCTTTGCGTTTGTTCCCGGAACTGCGTGAGGAAGTGGCCGGCGCCAACGATCCGCTTGAGCTTGCCTTGCGGCTGGTGATCGCGGGTAACATCATTGATTTGGGTGTGAAGTCGGGCCTGTGTGACGGAGACGTACACGAATCCATTGAGCATGCCATTGCAGCACCGTTTGACGGAGACGTCAAGGCTTTTGCCGACGCGGTTAATGCGGCCGACACCATTCTGTATCTGGCCGATAACGCCGGTGAAATTGTGTTCGACCGATTGCTCATCGAGCGCTTGCCGCGGGAGCGAGTGACCCTGGCGGTCAAGGGCGGTCCCATCATCAACGACGCGACGCGTGCCGACGCTGAAGTAGCCGGTCTCTGTGATATGGTTTCCGTTATCGACAACGGCTTTGACGCGCCCGGTACGATTCTCGAGAAATGCAGCCCGGAATTCAGGGAACGTTTCTGGAACGCCGATCTTATCATTGCAAAAGGGCAAGGGAACTTCGAGACACTGAGCGACGTGGACGCGCCGGTCGTATTTCTGTTGAAAGCCAAATGTCCGGTAATAGCCCGGCACCTTGACTGTGAGATCGGCTCGCTGGTCATGCGCATGCATGGAGCAAGTGTTCCAGTCGCCAGGTAAACCTCCTCAATCTAGTGACCGGCGCACGCCGACTGTGGGCCTGAATGGCGCTTTCGCAAAAATAGGTTTACGGGGTGCCACTGGCAAGACAGTAGGGTGGGTCCCCAGGCCTGCCTCCGGTGCACAAGTAAAGCGGGTCTCCCGGTCCGCCCGTGCGCCTGTGCGGCCCAGAGGACCGCGTTACTAGACCGGCGCGCCGCGCGGCAACCTGAAGGTTGTACTCCAACAACTCCACGCCAGACCCCTTAATCCCGAACGTTTTGCTGGAACCGGCCGACCTTGGGCCGGGTCAATCATTAATGGTTAGTAATTGGCTACAGTATTAACAGGCAAAGAAGGTTGACTCATGAAATACTGGTACGCAGCAAATGCGGTGGTTGTGTTAACGTTACTGACTGCATGCAATAAACCCACGGAGGCTGAAGCTATGTCACGGTACCACAAACTCAGCGAAAGCGAACAAGATGTCATCATCCATGGAGGGACGGAGCGACCGTTCACCGGTGAGTACAACGAATTTGACGAGAAAGGGGTGTATCTGTGCAAGCAATGCGGTGCCCCACTTTTCCTGTCGGAGCACAAATTCAAATCGGGGTGCGGCTGGCCGAGCTTTGACGACGAGATCGAAGGCGCGATAAAACGGCTGCCTGACGCGGATGGTCGACGCACCGAGATTCGTTGCGCGCGCTGCGACGGTCACTTGGGCCACGTCTTCGAGGGTGAACGGCTCACCGAGAAAAACCTGAGGCATTGCGTTAATTCAATCTCGATGAAATGTATGCCTGTCAGGAAGGGTGGGCTTGAACGAGGCATATTCGCGGGTGGATGTTTCTGGGGCGTTGAACATCATCTGGCCAAACCCCCGGGGGTTAAAAACGTGATTGCCGGTTACACCGGCGGGCATGTCGTCAATCCGACGTATCGGCAGGTATGCGGGAAAAATACCGGGCATGCCGAAGCTGTCATGGTTTGGTTCGATCCGAAAACGATCGGTTATGAGGACGTGGCCAGGCGCTTTTTCGAGATCCATGATCCCACCCAGAAGAATCGTCAGGGACCGGATATCGGCGCTCAGTATAGGTCCGCCGTCTTTTATCTGACCGTAGACCAGAAACGCGTCATCGAAAAACTCGTTTCGCAACTCGAGGAAAACGGGTACGAGGTGGTAACGCAAGTTTCTCCCGCGCACGAATTTTATGCTGCTGAGGACTACCATCAGGATTACTACCGGAACAAAGGCGCCGATCCAGTCTGCCACGCGTACGAACCGCGGTTTGAAAGGTGAGCGTGTCAGGCATTGTTATGTTGAAGCAATCGAAAAATCACGGGGTGAAATCCTACACAACCCAGCCGCCGTCCAGCCGTGATTTCGCCAATTTCCCGGATTCAGGCCTGAGTTATCATACCTCTGGATAACCGGGAAAGCATTTTTTTTGACGACGCCGGTTGATTTTCAAAACAAAGCGCGTTACTGTATCTCAGTTATTGGGCGAGGGTGGAGAAGGTAGAACGGGGTGGCCGTGCGGATGATGGGTAGAAAATTGGGAAATGTCGTTTTCCGCAATTCCTGTTCTTAGTTCCTGGTTCGTCGTTTTTGAACCAGGAACTAAGAAGCACGAACCACTCGCGCGAAGGCTGTTTCTCAAGAGTCTAGGTCAAGCAACAAAGGAGGTCGAGACATGAACACGAATGAAATCAGGAGATCAATGGCAGCCGTGATCTTGGGCATGGGGCTCGTCCTTGCCCTGACAGGGCTTGGAAATGTGGATTACACGTGGGTTGGAGGCGACGGGAACTGGAGTGACATTTATGCCGAGACCGGCACGCAGGGCTGGGATTCCTCGCCCTATCCTCAGGCGGACAACCGAACACAGTGGGAGTACAACGCCTCGGGGCTCACCGTGACCATCGATGTGGACGACGCGAAAATATCCGTTATGCAGGCCATGCTACACAGCGGTTCCCTGGAGATCAAGACCACTGATTCCGCAGTCAACAAACTCTCCATCGTGGGGGAGGGGACGTCGGGACGACAAGACTTCGGCAGTTGGACCAACGCCACGCTGACCTTTGACGTGCCCGTCGTGATTTCCGATCACGAGTATGCACGGCAAATCAGGAGCGGTAAATCCGGCGACACTCGGGTTATCTTCAAGCAGGAAATTTCTGGGGATGGATCATTGAACCTGAATTGCTATAATTCGGGTTACTGTGGCGGAGTCGCCATGCAGGCCGCCAACACTTATACGGGCGATACGTTTTGGTATTCCGGGACCCTCAGTGCGCCATTGCGTCTCGAGCATACACACGCGTTGCAGAACAGTTCCCTCGATGTCGGCGGGTCGGACATCACCAGCACCAACCGCGTCCGGTTCATCGCTGAGGGAACGCATGTTCTGGGTGGGTTGACCGGTTCGCGCGACGTGCCCATGGATGGGAAAACGGTCCATATCGGCAACAACGACGCCAGCACCATCTACAGCGGTACGCTGAGTGACGGCGCGTTGGGCAAGATCGGCAGTGGTACGCTTACTCTTAACGGGGCCAACACTTACACTGGCGATACCACTGTAATGGGCGGAACACTGATCTTGGGCGCGGACGGATCGCTGGCCAGCCCAACGATCAGCGTGGATGCGGGGGCGACGTTCGACGTATCGGCCAAGAGCGGTTTCAATCTTGGTAACGGTCAGACGCTAAGCGGGATGGGCACGGTAACCGGCGCGGTGAGTGTCGCCAATGGTGCCAGCCTCGCCCCCGGCGACAGCCCGGGAAGCACGGTCTACACCTCGGATCAGACGTGGGGCGGCGGCGGTATTTACGAATGGGAAATCCAGAATTGGACGGGCGATACGCCTGCCGTCGATTGGGATTTGATTGAAATAAGCGACACGGAAAGCGATCCGGCGCTGGCAGTCGCGGCTACCGACGGGGATCCCTTCATCATTAAAGTCATGGAATATGATCTGACCAATTTCAGCGTCTCTCCGCTTGAGCAGACATTTGAAGTTTTGCGCGCGGACGGTGGAATCACTGGGGTTAATGCAAATTATTTCACGTTCGACACTTCGTCATGGAGTCAAGGCGGACGCTGGGGGATCACTCAGGATGGCAACAGCTTATACCTGACCTACATTCCCGAGCCGTCGACATTGGCCTTACTCGGCTTGGCGATGACGGCGCTGCTGAATCGTCGGCGGCGATAGGAAAGCGAGGCAGGTGCCGGAAGACCTCCGGAGCGCCAGCTTTGTAAGGCGGTACTCCAGGGCCGCACAGCCGGTGCCGACGGTGTTAAATGGGGTTCTGGGTTGGAAAGAATCGGCGCGGTCATCGTCCACCGCTGACATGTCACGGATTCAGGGGACTGTTATGAAACGACAAAAGACAGGCGTATGGGTGCAACAACACACGCTTGCGGTCGTCTCTGCAACAAAAATGGCTTTCTCAAAATGATTCTGTCAAAAAACCGGTTTACGCTGATCGAATTGCTTGTGGTCATCGCCATCATCGGCGTTCTTGCTTCTCTTCTTCTTCCCGCGCTGAAGCGGGCCACGGATGCGGCTAGGAAGATAGCATGCTCCAGCAATCTTCGACAGGTCGCCACGGGAGTTCAACTTTATGCGGTGGACTACGACGGTTATCTCATGCCGTATAGCGGTCGATGGTCCTCCAGCCTATGGATTTGGCCCGCGAGAATGCTGCTGCTGGACTACATCGCCGAGTACCAAACTCTCCAGTGTCCGGCCGATACCGAGTACATCGGCAATATCAATCCTCGCTACGGATACAGCAATTACGGGATGAATACCTGGATGGGCGTGCACGAGGATCCCCATACAAGCCTGCTGAGAATAGATGTTATCTCTGACCCGGCAACTTCCGGACTGACCATCGATTGCACCAGCGAGTACAACCGATATTATCCGAAGGCCGACGGGAGCATCTCGTGGATTCACTATTGTCATTCCGGAGGTGCCAATGTGTTGTTTGTAGATGGTCATGTGACGTGGTACTCTTCAGGTCACCCTTATTTCACCCCGGCGGATCCCGATCACTGCGGGATGTGGGCGCGTAGACTCAATCCGGGGGTGCATCCCTGACAATGGGGTTGCGTGCAGCATATGAAAGAGAATGTCAGGTCGGGAAAGAACTGTGCACTTCAAGCGGGTTTGCCTTGAACGACGGTTGCATGTGCCGATAATATGAGAACGGTTGGCTCTCGTCGTGCTTATCCTCTGTTTTCGTGAGCGGTAGACTCTTGCGAAATAGCCTTCGCGCGAGTCGTTCGTGGTTCTTCGTTCTTAGTTAAAAAACGACGAACCAGTTTCCCCAGTCACGCACTCACAATAAAAAAATAGAAATCAATTCCATGAGAACACATTCTGCGTCTATAACCGTGTTGATTGCATTGCTGCTTGGGCCACTGGCGGGGCTATGGTGTCGTGCCGACTATCGGGAAATCCACACCTCGGAAGAGATCCGAGCCTTGAAAGAGAATTCGGACCGCCTCCGGCAGGCGACGCAAGGACGCTTCGGTGTCGGACCCTGGGTAGAGCGTTCCGATGCCGACATCGAGGCATTAGTGCGTTGGTCGCCGCCGAATGTGCCGGGTATCGTTGCCGGGGCGCCGCCAGAATTCGGCAAGCTGGATTTCGCTGAGCGTCAGCCGTTTCGCATGACCGCGAAGAAAACGGGAACCGTATTCTTCGAACGCCCGGAGGACTACCCGCCTGACTACCTGTTTCCGGAGAACAAGCACCTCGTCGTCACGGGGTTGGATGGGACGCAGTTCGAAGTCAGCTATTTCGAGCATGAGGGGGTGAAGTATTCGCCGGCCCTGGCGATCTGGCGGCAACGCCTGCACAAGTACGGGTTCCTAGTCAATTTCCTCCGCTCGTGCGCCGAAGCCTACGCAATCACCGGCGAGGAACGGTATGCACGGCCTGCCCTGCTGGTGCTGAATCGGCTCGGCGACCTGTTCCCGCGGCTGCCGTTGTATGACGGCGGCGCCCAAGTCAACGAGCCGTGCTGGGTCACGGAAGCTGACGGCAAGACGCCGCTGACCATGGCCACGTACCGTGCGGCCCCGCGCGCGCTCCGCCTGACCGGCGATTACCCGTCCTGGGTCCGGGTCAAGTGTTGCCCGGGCACGCAATTTGCCCAGTACCATTTCTACCTGGTCGACTACCTGGGCAGACTGCTCGGATCCTACTCGCTGCTGCGCAATTCACCGACCGTCGAAGCACTCGGCCGGGAGAAGTACGACGACGCGGCCGCCGTGCGCCGCAACATCGAGGACCGCATGTTCAGAGAGGTCCTCGACATCTGCCGCCTGTATCCGGCCGAGATCGGCAATCACTCCGGCTCCTGGCGTACCGGTGCGCTGCGTGCGGCAATGATGTTCGACGATCAGGCCTTGATCGACTTCTGCATCGACCACCTGCGCTTCGAGGTGCGCAACTGCCACTATTACGACGGTATGTATCAGGACGGCTCGATCGCCTACAGCCACATGTCCCGTAGGAATATTGTGAATGACACCGAGTTCCTTTACCGCATGGGGATCGACCTGTATCGCCGCCTGCCGGTACTCGAATCCGTGATCGTCAACTGGATCTACGCGGTGCCGTCGAACTTTGTGGAGCCTGCGTTGGACGACTGCCCGGCGCACCCCCAGGGGCGGAATGTCTTTTCCCTTATGCGTTCCCGGCTTGGACTGGTGGCCAAGCGATTCGGCAACCCCGAGTACTCGCGCCAAATCGAGACGATGGACGCACTGAAGGACGGCGGCGAGCGCGGTCGCTTCTTCAAGTCCCGCAACTTTCCCGGCGTGGGCTGGGCCGTGTTGCGAGCGGGCAAAGGGGACGACTTGACCGAGATATTCCTGGACTACAGTCATGCTCACGGGCACAACCAGTGCGACATCGGTAGCATCGACCTTTTCTTCCGCGGTCACGAAATCCTTTGCGACCCCGGTTACGGCAAGGGGGGCCTCAAGGAGATGGAAGAGAAATACAATTTTCCGGCGCACTGGCTCGATCATGCTTGGTTGCGCAATTTTTACGGACGCACCGGTTCGCACAACGTCATTCAGATAAACAATCTCTCGCAGCAGCCCGGCGAGACGGCGCAGCCGTTCGGTAATCTGCTGTTGTACCAGGACAAGGCCGGCAACGATGACGCGCCGATGCAGATGGTCGCGGCTGACCTGCGCAAGGCCTATCCGGAGTCCGCCTACGGGTTCGGGCTGAACCGGTTCGAACGCGCCCTGCTGTTGGTCGACATGCCCGACGGCGGTGCCTACGCCGTGGATCACGCCGCGGTCGATGGCGGCCGCGTCCACGATTGGATGGTCAAAACACGAGGCGAACTGGAATCCGTCAGCGACTCGCTCACATTTGGCGAACCGCACGGCACTCTGCTAGGGTACCTGAATCCGGAGTGTGGCGAATTCGGCGACATCTGGCCGCTCGAACCGCGGTTCGCCCTGATCACCGAGCCGGGCAAGCCGCTGACCGAGTCGTACATGCGGGAATGGTGCAACAAACTGCCGCAAGGGAATGGCTTCGGGTTCATTGAGGAGGCCCGCGTCGCCGAGGAGGCGCACGAACCGTTCGAGATGGTCTGGCGCGACGGCGAGCACTGGGCGCGCCTGCTCTCTCCGCGGCGAAAGGACACGGACGGCTTCGTGGCTGTGGGCAAGGCGCTGGGCTGGGTCAGTCTCGGAACGCCGTCGCGCAGGATGTTCTCGCAGATTGTCGTGCGTAACGAGCACGCCGCCGCACCGCTGCGCAGCAATTTCGTCTACGTCTACGAGAATCGGTACGGCGCAAGCGCACCGTCCTGGGGCATCCGCCGGGCGACCGACTTGCTTGCGAACGGCGATGCAACCCGCGAGGAAAGTCTGGCCGCGGCCCTGCGAATCGATTTTACGGACGCCGCCCACGGCCCGGATATCCTGATCGACAACCCGGAGGCCGACTCGCTCAACGTCGCCGGCCCCGCCGGACCGGTGCGTTTCGACGGTCGCGCCCTGCTGTTGCGGCATGCGGCCGTCGGTGGACTCGACGCGCTGCACATGGTCGGCCCCGGCCGGGTCGATGCGGGGGCGATGTCCGTCGCCCTGGATCGCGCGCACCCCGTGCGGCTGGTCGAGGCGGTCGGGGACGTGAGCGGCGACGACCGGGCCAGGGCGCTACTGGTGGAAACCCAAGCCGCCTTGCCGCTCGGTGACACGCTCTCGGGAACGCACCTGACGATTCGCCATGCCGACGACACGACCTTCGGCTATCAGATTGCCGCCGTCCGTCGCGCCATGACGCCGCATCGCTACTGGATCCAACTGGCTGGCACGCCGTCGCTGCCTCTGCGGCGGGACAAAGTGACCGCCGTCGACCGCGACCGCGTCCGAATTCATGCCACGGCCGCGGCGATCGGCAGCAACTACTTTCCCGGTAAATGGATGCGGCTTCAGGGCAAGGATGTTGCCCTGAAGATCACGCGTTGTCTCGCTGCACGCCCCGGGCACCGCGACGTCTACGAGATCGAGTTCAACGACGAGACGCGGCCGCTGTTCGACCGCGTCGCCGTGGGCGACGAGTTTGCCGTCACCGGGTTGACGGAAGGTCAGGAAGTGGCGATTCCCGAGGTCTTCACGCTGATTCGGCACGGCGACCGGTACCGCATCCGCACGACCACCGACGGGGAGCTCTGCTTTCGCCACGCAACCGTCACAATCCAAGACCCCGCGGGGGACGTCCTGACGGAGCTTGCGCCCGGCAGGACCTGGCGTTTCCGCGTCGCCGAGTTCCCGAACGGCGTTCTTCTGGTCATCGGTCCCGGCGCCGATGGCGCGGCACACTGATGTTCGCCGCCGACACGGATCGGGATTCTGTGGCAGAGAGATTCAGCCGGGGAACGGAGGTGTGAGGATAATGTCGACACAACCTGAATGGTTCCGAACGCACATCCGTCAAGTGCACATGGACTTTCACATGCCGGAGTTCCCGATCGAGGCGATCCGGAACTTCAACGCCGAGGAGTTCGTCGGGCACCTGCTGCACGGCAAGGTGAACATGATCGCGCTGTTCGCCAAATGCCATTTCGGCAATTCCTTCTACAACACGAAGGTGGGCCACAAGCACAGCGGCCTGGAGAACGACTTCCTGCGGGAAGCGGCCGAGGAGTGCAGGAAGCACGGCATCAAGACGATTGCCTACTACTCGCTGTGCTGCGATCTCCGCGCCTACCAGACCTGCCCCCACTGGGCGGCGACCGATGCGCAGGGCAAGCCCCTGCCGGTAACCGGCCCATGGGGGCGGGTCTGCATCAACACACCGTATCGCGAGGAACTGGCCCTGCCCCAACTGGAAGAGATCGCCGCCGACTACCCCGTGGACGGCTTCTTCATCGACATTCCCTTCGTGCCGCAGTGCTTCTGCAAGTATTGCAGGACCAAGTTCCAGCTCATGTACGGCCGGGAACTGAGTGAAGACCTCCCCCGGGTCGAGCGCACGGCGTTTATCCAGAATTCCTGTGGCCGGTTCCTGAAGGAGTTGCGCGCGATCGCGAACAGGCACAACCCCGAGCTCAAGATCGTGACCAACGCATCCTGTCGCCACAACTCGGCCCGGACATTCTCGGAGCAGAGCGACTATGGCGTCTGGGAAAGCCAGCCGCACAACAACTACCTCTCGCACAGCTTTGCCGCCCGCAGCGTGCGCACGCTGGACATGCCCGTTCAGGTCATGTCGGTACGGTTCTATCAAGGCTGGGGCGATCTGACACTCAAGCCGGCCGCCCAGATGACCACCGAGTTCGCGGCAATGATCGGCAACGGCGGCGTTGCCAGTTCCGGCGACCAGGTGAACGTGGACGGCACCCTGCAGACGCCGGTCTACGACATGTTCCGCGGCGCGTTTGGTTTCGTTGAAGAGCGCGAGAAGCTCCTCTTCGGCGCCGTTTCTGTTCCTGATACCGCCGTGCTGGCTCCGGTGCCGCGCCCTGATTATCCGCCGGAGCACGTTGCGGGCGAAGCGATGCTGGGCGCCCACAAGGCGCTGGTGGAGAGCCACGTGCAATTCGACATCCTGAGCTCCCTGGATCTGGACAGGCTGGGCAGTTACCGGTTCGTCGTGCTCACCGAGCCCTGCGACTTCGGCCCCGACGTCTTCCCTGCCCTGAGGGAGTGGGTTGCCGGCGGTGGAACGTTGGTCGCGGTCGGCGACTCGGTACTCGGCAATCGGGCGGATGTCCATCTTGCCGACGTTTTCGGCCTCGAATACCTGGAACCTTCGGTGTTCTCCGTGAGCCATTTCCGCCCGCGTCCCGAACTCCGCGGCGAGACCGACGATCTGCCGCTGCAGTGTCGCGGCCGCAGCTACAAAGTCATTCCGACAACCGCAACGGTCCTGGCCGACTACATCTACCCCCTGATCGAGACGAGCCAGACGTATGCCTTCCGCAACGTGCAGTGCCCGCCGCCATCAGCCAAAGCGTCACCGTATCCCTTCACAACCGTCAACACTTATGGCAACGGCCGCGCCGTCTACGTCGCCGGCTCGATCTTCCGAATCTACTGGCAGACGAATCACCACTGGCTTCGGCAGTTCGTGGAAGCGCTCTGGAACCACCTTGACCCGAACCCGCTCTACCGCGTCGACATTCCGGGTGTTGTTGAAACGAACCTGATGACGGCGGCCTCCGGCGACCGCTTGCTCAACCTGATCCACTACCAGGTCGGGCACCAAGGCAGCGCCGGGGCCATCCCTTCGGTGGAAAAAGTCCATCCGCTGCGCGACGTGGCATGCCAGGTGAAAGCAGCCGGCGTGCAGCGCGTAGTCCTGGAGCCCGAGGGCACCCGGCTGGCCTTCGAGGAGCGTGACGGCTACGCTTGCTTCAGCGTCCCCTGCATCAAGTACCTCGCCATCGTGCGGGTTGTTGCCGCGGGATGATTGTGTGAGATCCCGCGTCCACGTGACAAGGGAGTCGGGCCTGTGATTTGCACGAAACGTAACTGGGAAAGGACTACGGACATGTCGCCTCAAGTATTCGATGTCGGAGATCGAAAACAGCTGTTCATTGACGACCGCTGGTTTGATGAGTCTCAGGGGATGAGCCTACGGGTCAACCCTCCGGTCAAGCATGACCGGGTTCTGCTGCCTGAAACGCCCTGGGAAGAAATGCGGATCGGCTCCTATTCCACGATCATCGAGGATGAGGGCGTTTACCGTATGTGGTATGATGCCAATGCCGGCGACACTCCGAAAGGAAGGCCGCATAGACGTTGCGTCTGCTACGCTGAAAGTGGCGACGGGATCAACTGGCGCCGGAAGAACGTCAACCTCTACCAATGGGAAGGCATTACCGAGAACAACATCGTCATGACCGGCCAAGGCGCGATAATGAAAGATCCCGTCGGCCCCGCCGAACACCGCTACAAGGCCCTGGTAGGCACGCATGAAAACGATGTATGGCCCGAATCCAAAGGAGCTGTCACGGGATATTGGGAAGGGGACAGATTCGTCGCCCGCATGGAACTCTATCTCTGCACCAGTCCCGACGGAATTCGCTGGCGCAAACTCGGCGCGGTCTCGGACTATTTCCATGACACACACAATCAGCTGGTTTACGACCGCTCCCTGAGACGGCATGTCGCCTATGTGCGTACGCACGCCCGCGGTCGCACCGTGGGGCGGCTCGAGGTTGCCGATCCACTGACGCTGCCGTGGATCCCGCTGGGGCTCGAGCGCGAGGAAAAGGCCGCGCATTTCCAGGTCGCCGCGCAAACCGATGCCGCGGACCCCGTCGACACCGACCTGTATACACCGTGCGTTCACAAGTACCCGTGGGCGGACGATGCGTACTTCAGTTTCACAACCCCATACCGCCACTATCCTGTAGGCGACACCACTGACACGACGCTCCTGGGGCCAGACACCCGCGGGCGTTTTCGAAATGACGGGCCGGTGGAGGTGCAACTGGGGGTCAGTCGCGACGGGGTAAGGTTTTCACGCCCCGACCGTCGGCCGTACGTACCGCTCGGTCTGGATGGTGCATGGGACGGCGGCCAACTCTACATGTGCGTGGGAATGTTGCGGAAAGGGCCGGAAATCTGGATGTATTACGCTGGGACCAGTCATACACACGGCGCGTACGATCCGAAAAAGGCAACCCGCGAGGGGGGCATTGGTCGGCTGGTTCAGCGTCTGGATGGCTTCATCTCCGCGGACGCCGACTATCGGGGGGCCTCTTTCGTTACCCCGGCTCTACGATTCTCGGGCGCCCATCTGCGATTGAACGTGGACTGCTCCGCTTTGGGAGAAGTATGGGTCGAAATGCGTGACGAAAACGGACACCCGATTCCAGGCTACTCGCTCGACGAATGCATCGGCGTGGACCGTAACCATGTCGATGCCGCCGTGCGCTGGCGCGAAAGAACCGATCTGCGCGAGCTGGCCGGGCGCCCGATCCGTATGCATTTCAGGCTGTCTGCATGCAAACTGTACGCATTCCAATTTACCAGCAACAGGGAAACGAACGCGGCAGAGCAGTGAGCGAGATTGAGTCATCCCTGTACGAACGGAGAAACCCCACGATGATCCATGTCGATTTTACCAAGTCAATTGGCTCAATCCGAGCCATTCACGGGATTAACGACGGGCCGCTTTGCCTTAACGGCGGTCCGCCCGGAACCAATGGGAATCATTCGCCCTATTTCAGAGAGATCGGCTTCCCGACCGTGCGCTTGCATGACTGTGAGCGTGTCTGGCGGTTCAGTCCGGCCCGAGATCGTGCGCTCGACGGTGGGAGTGTCGCGGCAACATGCAAAGGGACTGAGATCAGTGGAGGCTCTGGCAAAACCCAACGCGGCTCGCGTGGGGTTCTGCAGGAGCCTCAGTGTTCACGAAAGACCAGGACAAATCCGTCGGGCTCTGGTGGAGCACTGCCGACATCCGCAACAAACCGATCTGCCTGGTGGATCCCCCTCGCGGCATCGATCATTCGAGAGAGCGGAACACCCGGCGGCAAGGTGACAACATGACCACCCGGCGCATGGTGTTGGGCAGATGCATGACTGCTTGCTGTCTGCTGCTGCTGCCGAGATCGGTCCCTGCGGCCGAGGCCGTGCTGCCGGGCAGTATCCCAAGTATCGACGACCATGCGATCCTGCAACAGATGCCCGGCACCGACTACCGGATGCCGCCGCGGTTAATGACGCCCGAGTTCGTCGACAAACTGAAGCGCAAGGAGATCGGGGGGCGGTGGTGGTTCGACGCGCGGCCCGCCAGCGCGGCCCGGTGGACCAAGATTCCCGACGAGCGCTGGACCGAGCTGATCAGTGACTTCGCGCCCGTGAGCATGAAGGGGTGCAACACCCGCTTCGGTGGTGCCGATCCATTCAACAACACCCACTACTTCCGCGGAGTCCGCATGTCGGTGGAGGACTTCTTCGAGACTCCGTTCCAGGCCCGGACGGTAGACGGAGATTACATTGTCTACGCAAGGGAGGAGGACATGCCAGGCGATTATCGCTGGCGACCGAATCGCACGGTCGATATCCCGCATCTTGACGGAACCGTTCATCCATATCGGTTCTCCGTTCCCGACAAACCTGAAATCAAAGACGCTCCGCCCGGGTACAACTCGGGCCGCAGAAATTGGTTGTGCCCGGCTGGCGAGGTGTGGCGCGCGCGTCTGGCGATCATTATGCGGCACGCGATTCCCGAACTCGCCGCGGCCGTGTTCTGGAACGACGATGCCGACGCCGAACACACGCTGGCCGTGATACTCGACCGTATCGCCGACGTCTATCCCGAACTACCGCTGATCAGCCAGCATGTTGGACACGGCTTCGCGCGCAACCGCGACGGCAGCGATTACCTCGACTTGGAGGGCTACCGCTCCGTCGAACCGGAAATGCCCTTCCCGAATTGGAACCATAAGCCGTTCTGGTTCCACTACATCTACGACTACAGCTACGGCAAGCTCAACTACGGCATCGGCTACTGGACCGACGGCATCATGCTGGAAATGGGTAAAATCGCTCGATGTATCGACTTGCTTCGCGACCGTGAAGGCGTCCAAGCCTACAGCCGGCGGAAGTACGGCGATCCGGAGGCATGGCATCGCAAGATGGTCTCCGGGTTTCTGGAGCCGGCGCGGAAACTGGCCTACGCCACGCCACCGACTCAGGGCAATACCAGCTACAGCTTTGTCAAAGGCGCGGTGGAACTGGGGCTGGTCGCGCAGGACCGCTATATCTTCGAGCGTGGGCTATCCGTGATCGAGATGTATGTACCGAACAACTGGCTGAACGACGGCATGGCGCTGGACGGCGCCTTCAACTACGCCGGCATGACCTACAGCATCATCGGCTACCGCTGGATGAACAAGCTCTTCGGCGGCCTCGATCTGAACGAACGCTACCCCATTCTGAATCGCGCCGACGAGCTTGGGGCACGCCCTGTGCGCACCTTGTACGACATCGCCAGCAAGCACGCGGATCAGCACACACGGTTCTACCGTAGCCGAAGCACACGTTATCCACCCCCGGCTCCCGATGCTATCCCTTACGCCCGACACGAACACAGCCAGTGCCTGCCCGCCTATGGCCTGACCTGCCTGCGCGGCGGCGCGCCCGGCAGCCGCCTGGAACTGATCATCGACCACCAGAACACACCCAACCACGTGCAGAAGTCGAAGATGAATATCCAGTTGTTCTACGAAGGCGTTGAATTGCTGCCCGATTTCGGCTACGCGGTTGGCATTACGGATGTCACCAGAGAGCCCTGGTCCAGAGTCCAGCTGGACTATGAACTGCTCGGCTCACCCGATGCCGAAAACAAACATGATCCATACCGACATTGCTATACTCAACAGCCCGAGGCCCACTGCGTGGCCACGGTCGATCACTACCTGTACGACGTGGTGCCAACGACGCTGCACGCCTATCTCGGCGGCCAGCCCCCGACCGATCCGGCCTACTGGACGCAGTTCGTCGACGCCGGCGGCGAGATGCTTTTCGCGGGTCGCCCCAACCCCGTGGACGTCTTCCGCCGGC
>JAIPIM010000270.1 GCA_021734725.1 Minisyncoccota bacterium
TAAAGGTGGGTGCCTCGCCGCCCTGGGCGTCAGTGACGGGCATGTTCTTGCGTACCCATTCGACGCGGGTTTGAGTCAGTGTTTCCATAGCGCGCATCAATTCACCATCCATGGTGCTCTCAAAAGCCCGGTTAAAGAATGTGTGGATCTCCTCAGAATACTCTTTCCAGTACTCTTCCTCGGCCATTGCCGTCGTCAGGGCCCAGTAGCCTTTGTCAGCGGCAATCCGGTGAGCCGCGCGTGCGATCTCACGTTGCGTGGTGTACGACTCGACGTCGGTTTCTGCCTCATGCAACGCTTGATTGGGGCGTTCCTTCGTGCCGAGAGCACGGACAAATTCGCGTGCGCCGAGCAGCCCCTGAGCGCGCCCTGATGTGGCGAGAAGCAGCACCGAGCGTTTGTGGCTTTCTTTCTCGCCGGCGAGATGCCTTGCAATAGACAGCAGGATGGCGGGTGAACAGGCCTGTTGCCCGCCGGGGGCCAGGTCCGGAGTGTAGCTGTAGGAATCGTACGATGCGCTGAGTATAATGATCTCATCAGCGTCCTTCACCTCGAGAATGCCGGCAACGTTCCGGGTGGTTTCATTCTCGACGTCGACACGAGCCCGAATGGTTACCGATTTGCCGTCAAGGCGGGTTGGATCGTCGCCCGTGACAAGAAAGCGCGGAATATCGATAGAAGCATCGCGGTGATGGTCCCAGCTTGCATCCACTGTATCGCGACCGTCATCGTAGTAGAGGACGGCACTGACACCCATGCCGGCCACAGTTGTCCAAGAGGTGCCGAGAGGCAAAAGGACAAGATTGTTGCGGAGGTCTTTTCCTTCGAACTCCCGTGCCAGTCCTTTGCTGCCGAGGACTACAGTTCCGGTGAGTCCGTCACCGGGTATTGTGCAGGTCCGGAACCAGTTGGGCAAGAGCGGCTTGAGTTCCAGGTTACGGAGCGGCTCACGAGTTGCATCAAGGAGCGCGGCATGATGGGTTACAGGCACGGCGATGGGGAAGGGTTGTTCCAAGGTTCGGTATCCCAGCGATCGGAATGTCGCCGCGATGTAGTCCGCGGCGCGTTTGTTTCCCGCTGTACCGGGAAACCGTGTGTCGGCGGCACAGAGTTGCCGGAGATCCTCGACAAGACCTTGCTGGGTTGTACGTTCGAGGATGCGCTCGTAATCGGGGGGCGCCGCACCTTTTGTGGCGAGTATTTTAGGTTGCGGTGCGGCGGCACGATTAAAGAAAAACACCGATAGAACGCAGAGCACGCCAAGAACAACGGTCAACAGTACGTTTGACATCAGTTTACTCAAGACACACCTCGTGTTGGCTTATGGAAAACACGTAAAAATGTCGGACGCGCCCTGGACCATAAGCAGAAATCCTATCAGGTCCCAGAAAACGATCCCCCCAATGGCACCGCAGAACACGCCAACCATGAGTGGAGTCATCACCTCCCGCACGGCTCTTGGACCGCCGATCTTAAGCGTCAGCATCTTGATGACCCATGCAGTTAACAGGGAGCCCCAGCACGCAAGAATAAAAAATGTATTTGCCAGCACGTAACCGATGGGGTGAAGCCAGAACCCGACGAAGCGGGTGCGCAAAGCCGTCAGCAACACTGTGACGCCGGTCCCGATTCCAACCGCGGTGAGCGGTGCCGCGGGATACTCAGTGGAGACCTCGACACCCTGTGCTGCCGCGGATGCGACCGCCGCATTCGTGCTTGCGACGCTCTGGCGCAACGTTGTGAGGTACCAGTCCTGACGAAGCGCCCACACTTTCATGTAATGGATATTCTGGCCACCCACGCCGTAAGCCCAGACCAGCATGACGTACCCACCGACGAGAACCCCTCCGAGCAGTCCGAGAACAAGCCCTTTGCTTATACCTTTTGGTTTAGCGTTGAACTGGTTCCCCAAGTGAAACATTTCAACCTGTGTGGGCGCGAATAAGAGGAATTGTGCGACTGCCATGAAACCGCCGGCAAGGTAGGCCAGGACCATAGTTTCCGTGCCGAAAACAGTCAATCCGCCGAGCAGGAAAAAGATGAGGTATGGGAAATAGGGTGTGAAATACGTAAACGGAGCGCCCATTTCGGTACGAATACGGGCCGCCGAGATACCGCATACAACAAGGAATCCAAAAAAGAGAAGCGCCGGACCCGCACCCAGAGCCGTCATTTCTCCCCATACCGCAAAAAAGATAATGCAGAGCACGATGAGAATGAACGCGGACCGATAGGACATTGCTTCGTTGCTGTCGTCCAGTTTGCCCGGCCGATTAAAGACGGTACGCCCGACAGCCGCCAAGTGTTTTCGTGAAATCCAGAGCACGACGATGACAAGACCGAGAAAAGCACCGATATGCTGTTCATGCCAGAATGGGAAATCGTCTCTGGGGCCCTGAATGGCCTTCCAGCCGAAAACTTCGCCAAGGTAATGGGGAATACGTGCGAGAAAGAAGAACACCAGGATACTGAGAAGCATCTCGACATCCACAAAGAAAGCAATGGCAAGAAACATGAGCTTGATGTTGAAATCAACGCGGGAGAAAAAGGCTTTGCCGCCCGGTGACGACACATAATCGGCGAGCGGCACGTTGACGGTCGGGTCGGGAAACCCGGGCACGTAATGCGCGAGCCCCTGCCAGAGACAGTAGAGAAACGCAAGCGCAACGCCGATGCGGAACGAACGTTTGTGGAATATCGGACGAAAGACGCGACCGTCTTCCTCTTTTTCCTCAATCAGCAGCCGTGGAATAACGATCATGGGGAAAGGGAATCGTTCCTTATCAGCCCACTGGCGGCGAAAAATAACACCGATCGCCATGAGGCAAAGGAAAATGGCGGCCACGATGGATGCCCAGTAAGCGAGTGGCACGATCCACTGGCGCCACGGGATATACCCCCGGATGACATACAGGATGCCCCGCGGAGAGGTTAGGCTGTCGGGACGAACCAGCAGGGAATTCCGTTCATTCGCAGGTACCTGAGGAAGATCGCTTTCGCTGATCTCGGTGCTTCCTTTGAGCAGCCGTGCCAGCGCTTCATTGCTGAAGAAGTTTATGTCTGTGATGGCTGCCCGCCCGGTACCTTGCATGGTGAAGCGTAGATCAATGTAATCCCCGGTCTGGCGGGGCAGACTGACGTACGGTTCCCCACGGCGCTCGAACCGGCCCTTGTTGGAAAAGTTCAGTACGGTATCCCGATGCAGGACGAGCAGAGGAACCGTTTCGCCCGCGGCTGTCTCAAGCTCGATGCTGAGGCGAGACGTGCTGCGCATATCGGAAAGACGAAAAAGAGCGTTGAAGTAGTACCGTTCGCCCGGTATGAGAATCTCCCGATTGTTGCGATACCTGGGGACACGCAGTCGCAGTGTGGTCTTCAAACTATCCGGCGTAACGTCCGCTCCTTCCGGAAGCACGTTGAGTAACTCGATGGCGGAAGCGGGTCCGGCAGGCGTGTCATCGGCCTTAACGAGTCGATGATTGCGTCCCGGCGTGACGGTCCATTCCGCGTCCTTGCCACCCGTGAAATGCGGATATTGAATCAGCTGTCTTCCATGCGGCCACAATTTTTCGGAAAAACTGTCCACCAAAGGCATGTTGTGCTTGGCATCCGGAATGGCAACGACAAACCCCAAAAACCGATGCCACATGCCCTGACTCATCAGTGGCGCCGATGTAACCAGCATCGTATAAATGACAACCAGTTCGCCGGCCCGCAGACGCAATTTGGATTTCAAAGCCGTGACAATTGTACCGACAATCAGTATGCCGATCAGCATTCCCACGGCCGATGCCGGCGGGCTGTTCTCCGCAAGTATGTTCGGTCTCGGAACCAGTACCTCATGAAAATGTATCCACATCGCCATCAGAATGGTGGCAAAGACGCCGATGATCACCGCCCGATACGTGAATGTGCGGCCTGGTTTGGTCTGCGGGTTGTCGATTGTTTCCTCAGGCATTGCTGTCCTCGTCCGGCTTCAGCGCAACTCTGATGAGGTGCCGTTGAATAAGTGTTTTCATGAATGTCGTAACAGAAACCTCGGCCTCCGCCAGGCTTATCTTGTGATCCAGGGAGAAGTCTTCAATAATGCGGTGAACGGATCGCTGTCCGTCACAGGCGCGATAGACTTCCGCACCGTAATTGTCAAGTTCAAACGCTTTTTGAACGTACAGTTCTTGTGCTCCCAGAAAACGGTGCCACCGCGGACGCGGTATGTTCACAACAATGGTCATGCTGCCGTCGTCGTGGGTCTTCGCTGTATGTACCGGCAGATGATACGGACGCGCACGGAAGACACTGTCCCGTTGTATCTGCCCCTTCTTGGTGTTTCTAAGGCCCATAGTTCCCAGTGGTTTCGCGGATGTGCCAGTTCATGTTGGCCAGGACATATTTCAATACTTTCTCATCCACCCGCTTACGAGCGTCAAAGTGCGCGAAACACAGTCGATTCTGATCCTCATCCAAGACGACCGCTTCCACAAAGACAGCGCAGGTGACAAACCTAAGTAACGTTCGGAGAGTTCGTTTGCCGTGTCGCATGACACCATGGAGTTCTGAACCAAAGCTGGCGACAACAATATCGTGGGGCCCGCTGACCGTTCGTCTGGCAAGGCGTTCTTTAAAAGGAAGGCTGTAAAGCCAGTCTGTAAGATCGCGCCGTTGGAGCGCGAGGTCGGCGGGATACAATTGCCGAATCACCAGGCTTGTTGCGTCTTCTGACTCGAGCCGAATGGCTATGTCACCAGCATTGAGCTCATAATCGGTGTATTTGTACCCCGTTGGAGTGACATAGCTGCACTCGAAAAGAGCCCAGTGCGTGGGAGCATCCGCGGGCGTCGCCCGCAAAGCAGGCAGAATCAACTCGCGGAGAACGCGTTCATCATCCTTTTCTGTGGTTGCACTCGTTCGAATTTCGACAATTAGATCTGCCTGCTCAGAATAGCCGCACCAGCAGGGATAATGTCGCCCTGATGGTTTGTCCACACCCGCTAAGGTCATGGCCGGGCTGAAGTCCGCGGATGTCTCTTTGCCGCTTTCAGCAATGGTTTCAGAGGACAAGGCTTTCCGCCATTTTTTAAGCCAGCGTTCGGGATTGAAATGTTTTTTCGGCGGACGCTGCCAGTTGATCTGCAGGATGCTTTTTGCAGGATCCCCCAGTGCCATTTCACCGTTTTTCCAAGTTCCCCGTATTCTGAGCGGACGCCAGCCTCGTGGAACCCGCGTCATCCATCCGGCCCAGGCTATTGGGGTTGTAGACGAGGCAACGGTCATGATCAAAATATCCAAGTCGATTTTAAAAAAGCAAACTAAAGCCTGAATGCGGTAAAGCTATTGTTGTGTTCTTGTATATTTGGCTCGTTTCTTTTACTTTTCGGGGTGCTTTTACGTCCAACGTCCCGGGGGTATTGTGGCTGGTCGTAAGTTTGCGAGAGCTCTGTCGGTCCTTGACGCGACTACTGTCAAGGCAATGAGATAATTGTATTTTTATCCGGAATGTCACTGGCGAAACCGATCATTCAATCGTCCGTGGAGCCGGTGTCATCTGCAACCTGAAAAACAACGCGCCTGCATCCCTTCGGTATTATCAGATGGTGGATGCCGTCGTCAGACGCCGGTTCACGGGACACCCCTTCGGTGGTTGTTGTCAATGGCACCGCGGCAGGG
>JAIPIM010000003.1 GCA_021734725.1 Minisyncoccota bacterium
GCCGGGTGCTGCGTACGGACCCGCCAAACAATGGCCCGTAGACAACTTCAGACAGGTGGCGGATGCCTGGACCGCGGAAGGGGGGCGTGTGGTTGTAGTCGGCACGAACGCGGAGCGTGACGCGGCCGTCGAGATTATTGACCCGCGGTCGAACAATCTGAATCTGTGCGGAAAGACGTCCCTCAGCCAACTGATGGCCGTACTTAAAACAGTGGCCCTCTGCGTCGCCAATGACAGCGGCGCCATGCACCTTGCGGCGGGTCTCGGCACGCCCGGAGTCGCCATCTTCGGATCCACCAATCCAGACGCCACCGGCCCCCTGGGCGCCCCATGGGTCGTGCTGGCCAATCCGCCCGCGTGCGCGCCATGCTTTGCAAGAGAATGCCAACGGCCCGCAAACAGATACCAGTGTCTGACGGCAATCACGCCCGATCATGTCATGCAGGCCCTGACGTTCCTTGAAAAACGACGACATGTCGCATAGGAAAGTGCGAAGTTTCAAGTCGGACTTAGGCGGCATGAAATTGATTTTGACCACCAGAACCGTTATCTTTCCGCTCACCTTGAGGACGCCGATCTTGCTTGTTCCGGAAGGATACGAATGAACACTACAAAGACATCTGTTGACCGCATGTCCCCCGCGCCGAATACCGAACGCATCGAGCAGTTAAAACGGCTTTTCCCGGAGATCGAATGCGAGGGAAAGATCAATTTTGATACGCTTCGCGAGCTGCTGGACGGCGGGGTGGATGATCGTCCCGAGCGGTATTCGTTCTCGTGGGCCGGAAAACGAGACGCTATCCGGCTTCTGTCCGCCTCGAGCCGCGCGACGCTGATGCCGGATAGGGATGAGTCACTCGATTTCGACACCACGCAGAACCTGTTTATCGAGGGAGACAACCTCGAAGCACTGAAGCTGCTCTACAAGTCCTATTTCGGACGGGTCAAGATGATCTATATCGACCCGCCGTACAACACCGGCAACGATTTCGTCTACCCCGACAACTACCGCGATCCGCTCGATACCTACCTGCAACTGACCGGACAGCGCGACGCCGAGGGCAACCTGCTCACCAGCAACACTGACACCGGCGGCCGCTACCACTCCGCCTGGCTCTCGATGATGTACCCCCGCCTCTTCCTCGCCCGTCAACTTCTGCGCGAGGACGGCGTGATCTTCATCTCGGTCGATGACCACGAAGTCCACAACCTGCGGTTACTCATGAACGAGATTTTCGGGGAGGAGAATTTCGTGGCAACTTTCGTGCGACGAAGGCGGATGGCAACGGCGATGCGGGGGGAGCCGATTTCGCCAGATCATGAATATGCAGTGTGTTTTGCCAGATCTCGCCAAGCCGTGTGCTTGTTCGGCTCCCTCGCCTCGGTTGGCGATTACCCGCATGAAGATGATAAGGGGAAATACAGGAGCACGGACTTAACTGTAGGGATGACAAAGGAAATGCGTCCAAATCAGTGGTTCGAATTGGTTAATCCGCAAACAGGCAAGAAATACTCACCCCCGCTTGGTCGGGTATGGAGATTCGAACCAGGTACTATGGCAAGGCATGTGAATGAGCAAAACATCATTTGGCCAGACGAGAAACCAGACAGCAATATGACCCGTCCAAGGTTCAAAACGCGGTTCGATGATGCCAAAGAGAAGCCCGTGTCAACTTGGATAGCGAAAGAGAAAGACTCAGGCAATGAAGTTCGCACCTTGAACGGCGCGCTAAATCAGGAAGCCACAAAGGAACTACGGGGAATATTTGGCGAGCAAATACTGGAGTATCCCAAGCCAGTATCGCTGCTGGAATCCCTAGTGCAGTGCGGCACGCGTGACAAAGACATCATCATGGATTTCTTCGCCGGTTCAGCCACCACGGCACAAGCAGTCCTGGAGCTGAACCGAGAGGACGGCGGCAATCGCCGGTTCATCATGGTGCAATTGCCCGAGCGCCTGGAGAAACCGGTACAGCTCGATAATGGCGCGGAGTTGTGTACCATCGCGGACATCGGCAAGGAACGCATCCGGCGGGTGGTCGAGAAGATGCAGTCCGAGCGCGAGGGCGAACTTGATCTGTCCGAGCGCGAGACACCGGAGGATCTGGGATTCCGCGTCTACAAACTGGCCGAGTCCAACTTCCGTCAGTGGGAGGAAAGTCAGAGTTCCGCGTTCACGCGGCAGTTGGAGCAAGCTTCAGCGAGCGGCTCGGCGGACGCGTCCGATGCGGCAGAAAGCGCTGCCACCCCCTCGGATCCCAAGTCAACCGGAAACACACCTGACAGCGCCGATCTGATCAAGCAGATGGCGCTGTTCACCGATCCCCTGGTCGACGGCTGGAAGCCCGAGGACGTCATCACTGAAATGACCCTCCGGGAGGGACTCAGCCTGACATCGATCATCGAGCGAGTCGACGACATTGCGGAGGCAACCGTCTACCGCGTCACCGACCCCGCCAAGGAGCAGTCATTCACCATCTGCCTCGACGACACCCTCCGCCTCGAATCCCTGGCGCCGCTCGGCCTGACGCGCGACGACCTGTTCATCTGCCGCGACATCGCTCTCGACGACGAAACCGCCGCCAACCTCGCCCTGCAATGCCGGCTGAAGGTGATATGAGTACAATCTGCTTTGCCGTTTTTGGCAACACACTTGCATGCGCTAATAAAAAGCAGTATTATTACTCGGCAACCATTGAGGAGAATCATTCGAGTTCAGCATGAAGTCTAAAATGACAATTCATGAACCTGCGGACGTAATCCCGTTCCTGAAACGCTGCGGCTACTCCCCCCGCAATATCCGGCGGGATTATAGCTTCGGTGATTCGGCTCCCGTCCCGGTGGCGGCGTTTGCCCACGAGCCCTGCGATGCCCGAACAGCATGCATTGCAGTCACGGCAGGCGGAAACGATCCGGAGGCAACGGTGGCGGATCTCCGCAAGCTCGGGGCGCCGGTTGTATTCGTGGTTGGCCATCAGGAGTTTCAGTGGTGGCAGCCAGGCGCAGAAACCGACAAGCTTCGCCACTCGTATGCGTCGGCACAGGCAGTGAAAGAACTTGACGTGCATCGGGACAAATTGGGGCCGGAGCAACTTTTCCGGGCCAAGAATTTCGGACGGCAACATCCGAGCTATCAACTCGAGTTCGTTGATCTCGGCCTGTTGCCTTTCGCCGAGAACCAAATGGGAGATACGCTCAGCTCTCTGATCGAAGATGTCATACAAAGCGTTTGGCGGCAATTGCCGACGCAGAAGGATGAGGGGGCAAAATCCAGGCAATTCCGGAGCCTTTTCGAGACCCTTTTTCATGTCCTCGCCGGAAAAATCCTTCATGATAAAGAGGTTTCGGGATTCAAACAACTCGACACATCTGATGCCTTCCAGACAATCCAGCGTGTAAGACGTCACTATGGCCAAAACCGGTCCCCGCTTGGCGTTGGGAGACTGCCGCAAGAGGTTTTGGTCGAACTGGCTCACCGCATTTCGCAGTTAAGCTCCTTGTCGAACCTAACAACGGAGACTCTCGGTGCCGTCTATGAGAAGACCCTGGTATCCAAGCAGAACCGTAAACTTTTGGGCATTCACAGCACACCCTCATACCTGATCGACTACATTGTGTGGGATCTGGTTGACTGGATCGCCGAGATACCCGCGGACCGTCGTCACGTTTATGAACCTTGTTGCGGCCATGCCGGTTTTCTTGTTGGCGCGATGCGGATGCTGCGGGACTTGTTACTTGGGGAAACACCCTCCATAGATGTAACTGAGCACGACTACCTTCGGGAGCACCTGCACGGGTTAGAGCTTGATCCGTTTGCCATGGAAATCGCCCGTCTGGGGCTTACTCTTGCCGACGTGCCGAATCCGAACGGCTGGAACTTGAGGCGCGACAACGTTTTTGCGGCGCAATGGCCCGGCCCCCGAGACCCGGTCCCCGGCATTGTTTTCATGAATCCCCCGTTCGAGAATTTCAAGAAACAGGATCGCGCGGAGTTAGCAAACGCCTCGCTTGAGTATCGGAACAAAGCCGCGGAAATATTCTCCCGCCTTGTCAGGCGTCTGCAGCCCGGCGGCGTTTTCGGTGTGGTTCTACCCGAGACTCTACTTCACAACAAAGAAACCGCGTCGCTTCGGGAACGACTATGCACTGAATTCGAGTTGCGGGAGATCACCCTGTTCCCCGATAAAGTCTTCAATTTCTCGGACGCCGAATCCGCGGTGCTTCTCGGGCGCCGCAAGAAACCGAAAGCCAATACGGTCCGGGTCAACAGGGTGGACAACCGGGACCTGGATAGCTTCCGCAAACATCAGGCGCCGTCCGACCGACAGGAATGCTCGCAGCAACGGTTCCGGGAACAGCCCGGGTTTGACCTCAGAATTCCGAGGCTCGATGCCGTTTGGCAGGAGCTGGAGTACAAGCCGCGATTGAAATCAATCGTAGAAGGAGGGCAAGGTCTCACTTATGTGGCGGAGAAAGAACTTCCGGCGAAAGCCCATGCTGTAGCCGATCATCCATTCGAAGGTGCTGTGCCCGGTTTCACGAACCCGGGACGCAACGTGATGCTGCACCAACTCCCGCGTGAGCATCGGATGTCCTTGGATCCAGAATTGATCGCCGCTCCCAGATGGGGAACCGCCATAGGGCAACCGCAGGTTCTTTTGAACTACGCCCCCGTAAGACGTGGCCCCTGGCGACTCAAAGCTTTGATTGATCGGGAAGGGCACGCGGTGACAAGCCGCTTCCTGGTTTTTCGGCCCACAGACAAGAGGATACCACTCGATTTCATTTGGGCATTGCTGAACTCTCCGGTAGGCAACGCGTTTGCATATTGTCACTTAGGCAAGCGCGACAACCTCTCTGGGACTATGCTTAATATGCCTGTGCCGCGTATTACTGAAGAGGCCATGGCAGCAGTAACGTGGAAAGTCTGCGAGTACTTTGAAGCAGCAGCGGGGCGGGCGAATTCATTAAGAGCAGAAAGCGAACCAAAACAGCTTCAAGATTTGCTCCTGCGAATTGACGCCGAGATTCTGCGACTTTACAATCTCCCGCCACGATTAGAGCGGCAGGTTTTGGACCTCTTTCGCGGCCATGAGCGCGTAGGCGTACCCTTCGTTTTCACCGAGTATTTCCCGCCAGATTTCGGACCATTTATCCCTCTGCATGAGTATCTGTCCCCGGATTACAAACGGGCTACAGCCGGCGAGCTGCGCAAACGGCTTCGTTCCTTTGACGATCCAGACATTTCAAAAGCGCTGCAGATTGCATGTGAAGCATTCACGCTGGACGAGGAGAATCAATCGTGAGGGGATGGCTGCTTGACACCAATATTCTGCGATCACTGACTGATCGTAAACATGAACACCATAATGCTGTTGCCGCCCGCCTGCAGGAAATACCCTCAACAGAGCCGGTGTATGTTTCTGCGGTAACCGCTGGGGAAGTCGAGTACGGCATCCGGTGCTACCCCAAGATGCCGTCGGAAAAGAAGCATCTATTGCGCTTTGTGCTGGACGATTTTCTCCTCCTAACGATCACGGAGAATACCAAAGCCCCATACGCTTCAATACGTGCCAAGCTCTTCGAAAACACAATCAAGAAGGGGAAGAAAGGCATGCGCCCTGAGCAGATCGTCGATCCGGTAACATCCCTCCGCCTGGGAGTGCAAGAGAATGATATCTGGATCACGGCCCAGGCGGTTGAGCGCGGCCTCACGCTGGTCACGCATGACAGGAAGATGCAGCGTTTGTGGGAAGCTGCAAATGGTGACTTGCGGGTGGCGGATTGGGGCGATCCTGAGTTTGCCTGGCCGGAGAATGGATAGTTGATGCATCTCCAATTTGACGCCAATCAAGAGTATCAGATTGCCGCGATCGAGGCTGTGGCGGATTTATTTGACGGGCAGCCGCGGGTCGATGCCGCGATGGATTTCTCGCTGTCCGCCGGGTTTGCCGCGGTTGCGAATCGGTTGGAGCTTTCCGAGGATGCGTTGTTGCAGAACCTGGCCGGCGTTCAACAAGCGAACGGCATCCCGCCGGAGGAAGCGCTGCAATGGATCGCCGATGAAATCACAACAGCCGACGGCACCGAGCAGGTGCAGTTCGCGAATTTCTCGGTCGAGATGGAGACGGGGACGGGCAAGACGTATGTCTACATCCGTACCGCGCTGGAACTGTTTCAGCGGTACGGGTTCCGCAAGTTTATCATTGTCGTTCCCTCGGTAGCCATCCGCGAGGGCGTGCTCAAGACGTTCCAGATAACCCGTTCTCATCTGACCGGCCTCTATGACAACCTCCCATACCGGTTCACGGTATACGATTCCTCGAACTTGTCTCAGGTCCGCCAGTTCGCGCTCTCGGACAGTGTCGAGTTCATGATCATGACCATCGACTCGTTCAACAAAGCATCGAACGTGATCCGGCAAAGCACCGATCATCTGCAGGGCGAGACGCCGATCCATCTTTTGCAGGCAACCCGTCCCGTTCTGGTCCTGGACGAACCGCAGAACATGGAAAGCGAATTGCGTATCAAGGCCCTGGCCAATCTCAACCCGCTCTTCGCCCTGCGGTACAGCGCCACCCACCGGAATCCCTACAATCTCGTCCACCGCCTCACGCCGTACGAAGCATACCGGCAGGGGCTGGTGAAACAGATCGAGGTGGCCGGGATCGAAGAACGGAATGAAAATCAGGCGTTTCTCCGACTCGATGGATTCAAGACAACGGCGAATACTGTTGCCGCCAGGCTTGCGGTTCACAAGCTCATGAAAGACGGGACGGTCAAAGAGAAAGTGGTGACGGTCAAGCCCGGGGATTCCCTCGCAGACAAAGCCAACCGCAGCGAATATGGCGAGTTCATGGTAGAAGAGATCGATGCCGGCTTGTGCGTGGTCCGCTTCAGCAACCGGATGGAGCTGAGCAAGGGCGAAACGCACGGCCCGGACAAGGAGGCCATATTCCGGGAACAGATCCGCTACACGGTTGAGCGGCATTTCCGAAAACAGAAACAACTCGCACCGCACGGCATCAAGGTGTTGTCGCTGTTCTTCATTGATCGCGTCTCGAACTACCGCAACGAGAATGGGGAAGACGGCCTGATCCGGGGCCTTTTCGACGAAACCTTCAATGAGGCGAAAGCGTACTACCCGGAATGGCAGTCCAAAGCCCCTGGGGACGTTCAGGCGGCGTATTTCGCACAAAAACGAAAGCGCGGAGGCGACACCATTCTCGAAGACAGCACCACCGGCGAGGCCAAGAAGGATATCGAGGCGTACGACTTGATCATGCGGGACAAGGAGCGCCTCCTGTCATTCGATGAATCCACCTGCTTCATCTTCTCGCATTCAGCACTTCGTGAGGGGTGGGATAATCCGAACGTATTTCAGATATGCACTCTGAACCAGAGCGTCTCCGAAATGCGCAAGCGCCAGGAGATCGGTCGCGGTGTCCGTCTTGCCGTGAACCAGGACGGTTTGCGGGTTCGCGAAGACGGCATCAACATTCTCACGGTGGTCGCGAACGAAAGCTATCAAAAATATTGCGACCGCTACCAGACCGAACTGGCGGACGAAGTCGACGGGGCCAGCCTTCCCCCGAAACCGTCAAATGCTCGCAAGAAAATTACGGCCCGTTTGCGGAAGCAGTATATGCTCAAGCCCGCGTTCAAAGAGCTTTGGGAACGAATCAAGCACAAGACCCGGTACGCCGTGAAGATCGACACGGAGAAGCTTATTGAAGACGTACTGGATGTACTGGACCAAACCGACATCCGTGCCCCGGAGATCGCGGTTTCCACCGCCCGGATGCAAGTTGACGGCCGGAAAGATGAGCTGCGGGCCATCAAGATCGGCGAGAAACGCGGCGCTTGGCCGAACAGTTCGACGAAAGCTCAAACCAATATTGTTGAATTGATGAATGACCTGATGCAACGCACAACGCCGCCGATGCGGCTGACACGCCGCACGCTGCTTGAAATCTTTCGCCGCACTCGGAACCGCAACGAAGCAGCGCGCAACCCCCATGAGTTCGCGGCCACTGCAGTCCAGATCATAAAACAGAAGCTCACTGACCAGTTGATTGACGGAATCCAGTATGAGCGTATCCATGACTGGTACCGCATGGAACAGTTCGAGAACGAAATCGAAAGCTGGGAAGAGTATGCCGTTCCCGCTGACCGGTCGCTTTATGACCACGTGATTTCCGATTCCGACATCGAGAAGCAATTCGTTCAGGATATGGAACGGAGAGATGACGTAAAACTCTACATCAAGCTGCCCGGCTGGTTTACGGTTCAAACCCCCATCGGTCAGTACAATCCCGACTGGGCAGTGGTCATCGAACCGCGAGATGAGTTCGGCAATCCCACAGAAGAAGAAATGCTGTACCTGGTAAGCGAGACCAAGGGGACCGGTAACCTGGACAAACTTCGCCCCGATGAACAACGGCGAATACACTGTGGCAAACGCCATTTCGAAAATACACTCCACATTCCTTACCGCGTCGTAGCGAACGCCGGACAATTACACGGCTAGGAGCTAATCAATTCTCACTGCCGTTGCAGCTCGGCCAGAGTCTCGGAGTTCTCGATGCGGTAGATATAGAGGAGGACGGCACACAGACCGAAGATGAGCGGTCCGTAAACGATCCCGATCATGCCGAACAAGCGTAAGCCGCCCAGGATCGCGAAAAAGAGCACAACCGTAGACATCCCGGAACGTCCCTGCATGAGTATGGGACGTAGGAAATTGTCAACCATACCAACCACCAGGATGCACCACAGGGTCAGGAAAATGGCCGCTCCAATTTTTCCCATAATCAGCAGGTAAATCACCGCGGGCACCCATATCAGAGCCGTCCCAACCAGCGGGACCAGCGATGCAAGGCCAAGCATCACCCCCCAGAACAACGCCGGTATACCCACGATCTTGAACGCGATCATGGCCACAACCGCCTGCACGGCGGCGGTCAGAAAGATCCCCAGCAAGACTGCTTTTGCCAAGTGTCCAATGCGTTCGAGCAATGTTTCCTCGTACGTCGCCGCAAGCGGAAACAATCCCAGAATATAATGAAGCATACGGTCGCCGTCTCTAAAGGCGTAGAACATGACAAACAGCATAATAAAAAAATTGGCGATCATCAGCCCGGCTTGCGTCAACACCGGCAGGATCCGTTCGGATACGTAGCCGATGGCACCCTCGCTAAGACGCAGAAGGGTCCCCCGGATATTCAGTTGAGTGGTCTCGCCAGACATAAAGTGATCCATATAGAACTGGCGGATCTTCTGAACACGTGGATGCTCCAGCAACTCCCGCACCTTCTCACCTTCCATGGCCTTTTCCAGATTGCCGTTTTCCAACCATACTTTGGCATGCCGAAATACTTCAACTCCCTGATCGACCAGTGACGACACAAACAGCAGAACAGGGATGATAACCAGCAGTGACACAATCACGACCATGACAAAGGCGGCAATGTTTCGGCGTCCATTCAGACGCTTTTCAATAAACCTGTACAGAGGATAAAAAATCGAGGCAAGCAGCAGGGCTAGAATGATTGGCGCGAGAAATGGGCGAAGCATCACGATAACTGCGCCCAGTGAGGCAAAAATCAAGACAAACAATACAATGCGCGACAGCCAGGAGGCCTGCCGTTGTTTTCGTTTGGTAAAATAGGGATGAAGTCGGCGCATGGGTCCGGTCTTTAGTCAGAGGGGTCTGACCGATTTTCGGCCGTCGTCCCATTCTGATTATAACTCCAATAGTTGCGAATGTAATCCCAGGCTTCAACGGGAGTATCGCAAAACCGAACAATATCCAGATCGTCAGGACTCACCAAACCGCGCTCGACAAACAGTTCCCAATTGATAACATCACGCCAAAACTCGCCACCGAAAAGCACAACGGGAATCGGTTCGATTTTTCCCGTCTGGATAAGGGTCAGTGTTTCGAATACCTCGTCCATGGTTCCGAACCCGCCCGGGAACGCGCACAACGCCCTCGCACGCAACAGAAAATGCATCTTGCGAATACTGAAATAATGAAATTGAAAGCACAGATCGTCTGTAATATACGCATTAGGCTCCTGCTCGAATGGAAGAGTAATATTCAAACCAATGGACTTGGCGCCGACGTCATTGGCCCCACGGTTCCCCGCTTCCATTATGCCACCCCCTCCACCCGTCATGATGACAAAATCACATGTATCATCGCGCTGTGCACAGCGGCTGACTATACTGGCGAACTCACGTGCCATTTCGTAGTAATGACTTTGCTCCATGCGGATATGGGCCAACCGCAAGCGCTCCCGCACCTCCGGATCGTCGGGCGCACGGTCATGTTCAGCCCGGACACGCTCAAGCCCTTCCCGCGCCGATTCCGGAGTGGGCAGGCGCGCACTTCCGAACAAGACAATGGTCGAGCGGATATTCTTGTCATGCATGGCGATTTCCGGCTTCAAATATTCCAGCTGAAGCCGCACGGGGCGACAATGTTCCCCCTTAAGAAAAGCCATGTCTTCGTACGCTTTTAACGGTATCTGGCGTGTCTCCACCGAGAATTGTCCTCATAGTTCATACACTTTTTCACCACTTTTTTCACGAATTCAGGACAGTGACAAATAATCACTTCGCGTCCATTGCTTTTACCCATGCCTTGGCCTCTTCCTGAATGGCGGCCGTCTTGCCGCCGTCCGATAGTTGCATGATAAAATGCTTGAACAATTCCATCAGCACCGTCTGAAAGACATACAGGTTTGTCATGCGCTCTTCGAATATGCTGCCCGGGTCGAGCGCTTCGCCTTCCGGCACTTTCAGCCCGCGGAAAATAAAATGCTCGGCGTCCACGGAAACGCTCCAGACCTCAGCTTGAGAACGTGCCATAACGAGCTTTGCCTGACGAAGTTTCTTCCCGACCATGAGAGCGGCCTTGGCTTCCGCCGCCAATGTGGGAAGTCCTTTGCGGATGGCGGATTCAAGGGCCCCCTGCCCGTCCGCTACAAACACGAGGGGGCCGTCAATCATCATGCTGAACTCGCCTAACTGTGTTTTGGGCAGAACACCGTTGCGCTGATCCAGGTAGAACCAGAGCCACGTCAGAAAACTCTCCCCCAGCGTTCCACCGGCCATGGCATCGTCCTGTTCAGGCGAGAAATTTAATGTGGCGAGTGATGAAATATCGCCCTGGATATGTTCCGCGGCCACAACTTCCGGTGCCAGCGGTATCGGTTCAAATCCCACGGTCTGATGAAACATAGCGGCGAACGTGTCGAACTGCTTGTCGGATGTTGCCGTCACATAGAGCTTGTCCGAACTGGAGTCCACCACGAAATGAATGCCGGTCAATTGCGGCGGCATATCCGGCAGCAATCGTTCCGTTACTTCCTGCTTGATCTGCTTGCGTTGCTTGCGGCCGACAGTCTCCTGCCCTTGCTCCGACATCAGCTCAAGCTCAGCCATGCGGCACTCGGCCTGCAACAGGGACGCGGGAATCTTGCGCTGAGCCTGCCGCAGACACAGACGCAAATAGCCGCCGAGATAAGCGGTCTCTTCGTCGATGCGCGACTCAAGCAGATGCCGTCCACTGACCCACCCCAACTGGGGCTCATCCTTAACGTATTGCAAGGGCGCCGCCGCTTTGTCCGCAAAGCGACTGAGAGCATCCTCAGGCATCGGCTGCGGCATATGACAAACACGAAAAATGACACTGCCAGACTCAAACGGCATAATACATCCTTTCTCTCCAGATCCAAACAAGGGATTTCAGCGGCATTAAAGCAAACCTTAAATATAGACCGGCTAGCATCGGTTGTAAACCCGGGAACCTATCCGACTTTGGCGGCCTACGGCATCAAAACTCGTTAAACACCTCGTGGCCAGTGCGAAGTGTGCCGTCAGCTTCGATGAAGGCCATGTAGCCGGCAGGACCTATCGGGCCAAACTCCGGACGGTGCCCGTCAGCGACCAGCGTATGATGGAGAAGGTGCGGAAGAAACCCCAGTCGCCTTTCGTTGTAAGCGCGAAGGGATACCTTGATGGACTCCACGCGTTCCCCGTCCTCAAGGCTCCCCCAGCAGCACTCAGTGACCAGAGCGGGCTTGCCGGTTCGATTGATGACCTGTATGGACTCGTCGAGGGATGTCTGCAGGGCTTCAGGCGTAGAGCACCAGGATGTGCGGAAATAGGGATGCAGCGAGAAGGCATCCACCCATTCCGCGATCCCACTTTCCTGGACGGCCGCGTCATGCGCCCATTGTGTGCCGACCGTGCACAGCGCACCGTTGTCTACCTCGCGGACGGCATCCCGCATCTCAAGCAGGAAGCCTCCCCACAGTTGCCTGCTGCCCGTGTCCCTCGCGTTGTTGAACGGTTCGTTGCAGAGGTCCCATATCAGGATCGCGTCCCGCTGTGGCATTACCGCCGCAACCACATCGCGCACATACTGCCGGTACACGGTCCGGTTTTTATGCGGAACAATTAGCTCAGGCACGAGGCCGCCGAAGCTCGGGAGTCCGAACCAGCCATTGAACACGACCGGTATCGCCCTCAGTTCCAGCTCGGCGAGAATCCCGGCCGCGGTCGCCAGATTGCTTAGGTACCGCTCCCGATCACTCAGCCACGCATCCATCGACAGCCAGATGCGAACAGTATTTATCCCCGGGAAAAACGTCTTCCCGCGTGACAGCTCGATACGATACAGCTGCGGAGTGAAACGCTCCCAGACCTGGAGCCCATTCATTCCGTTGCTCGGCTGATAGTTGAACCCGCGTATGGATTCGTAGGTGGCGTTCTTTAGTTCGACCATAATTCCCTCGTCCTCGGAGCCTGTCGAATTTGGGCGGCATGAAACGCTTTCGACTCATGCCGTCCAAGTCCGAAGCCTCCTAGTATGATCTGAAGATCCATGACATTCGTCTTTGTGGGGCCGGTTATGACCAGATCATTCAGGGAAGCGAAAAACGGATACGCGTCGTGTTCAAGAAGAGCTGTTTCCGGATTAAGTCCGGCGTCACAAGCTCTCGAGACAGTTTTTCCATCAACCATCGCGCCGGCCGCGTCCGTGGGCCCGTCGGTGCCATCGGTCCCAGCACTCAAAACCGTCAGACCCGGCTGCCCGGAAATCTCCAACGCGGCCGCCAACGCCAGTTCCTGGTTTCGCCCGCCTTTTCCATAATGTTCGCCAAGCGAAACCGTAGTTTCACCTCCGGAGATCATACAGGTTCGCTCACCGCTTCCCCTGATCTTTTCAATCGCATCCCCGCACAGTGAGCGCGCGGCCACGCGTGCCTCGCCAGCGACGGGTTCTTTCAGAACGTCCACCTTGTATCCCCTCTTCTCCGCCTCTTTAGCCGCAAAAGCTTTGGCCAACTCATTGTTGCCGCACAAAACACGGTACACCTTCTCGAACACCGGGTCTCCCGGCTTGGGTGTTTCCGACCGCGTTCCACGCATTCCAGCTTGAATCACCTGACGAACAGCATCGGACACCTGTTCCCATATCCCGTAACGACAGAGGATGTCATGGGCCTCGGCAAAGGTGCTGGGATCAGGTGCGAACGGCCCGGATGCAATGGTAGCGGGATCGTCCCCAACCACATCGGAGAGCGTCAGTTCCACCACAGTGGCTGGACTGGCAAGCTGGGCGCATCGCCCCCCTTTCACCGCCGATACGTGCTTGCGCACCGCATTGATCTCGTCAATCGCCGCTCCCGATGCCAATAGAACCCGATTCAGGTCAACGATATCGTTTAATTCCAATCCCGCCGCGGGCTGGCAGAATAATGCGGAGCCGCCGCCGCTGATCAATGCAATAACTAAGTCATCTTCCCGGAGACTGGACAACAGGCTTGAGATCTTATTGGCCCCCCGAACTCCCCGCGCATCCGGCTCCGGATGCCTCGCCTCGCATATCTCGACAGCCTTCAGTTGAACGTCTTCCCGATGCCCCTCTTTTATAATCGCAACTCCCTCGGCAATGCGGTCTCCGAGAACGTCCTCCACCGCCCGCGCCATAGGGTACCCTGCTTTGCCGAGCCCCACGACAACGACACGATGAATGTCAGCCAAGCGCCGGGTGACAGGTGGATTGCCCCGTACGAACAGATCCCCCTTTTCCAGACACAGGACACGGTGCACCGCGGCATACGGTTCCACGCCGGCAACTCCGGCCTTGAAAATCTCGAATGCGTCAGTTCGAAGAGAGCGTAGATTCACTGTGAAGTGCGTTTACCTTAATCTTGATCTTTGCCGTAGTCTTTCGCTCTGATCGCAATCCGCTGCACCACCGCTGACATTTCACGGATTCAGGACTATAGCCTGAAAACCGGTTGCGGGGACAGTGTGACCGCCTTTTTTTGATGGGAATTCCGTCACACGTCCGCTGAAAAGCCGGATTCCGGCTTTTCAGCAATATCAGGCTGTTGGATTTAGTGGCTCGAATCCATCAGATTCGAGGCGCTAAGTCCGACAGCCTGCCAGGACAAAAGCGGGGCTGCTCCACGCGCGAGCGCCGTTTCCGAAAGTCGCCCGCACATAGTAGTATACGAAGTCTCCAATATGCTTCGAAGACAACCACAACGGGCTTAAATCCTCCTCATCAACGTAGTCGATATCGGCGCGCCAGTCATTGGGGTTGAATGTGTGAACGGTCTCGCCGTTGCGGACAATATCCACCGACTCGATATCGGTTTTTCCAGCGACCGCGGCTTGGATCCGCCTGGTCTTGCAATTCTCCATTTTCGTTCCGAAGGGCTGGCCGTTCACCGTTCCCATGACGAGAGAACGATCGAGGCTGGCGGCATAACAACGACGCTCTTTCAAGGCCTGGACCAAGCTCGAGCGCTCCAGCGAGTTCGCGAAAACGGCGGTCATCCCCGGATGCGCGTCAATGTGGTCCGCCTCGAATCCCCTGCCGCGCCCGGTGGTTAATGTGCAATGGGAATCCGTCCCTCCAATGAACCCCAGAGGGAGCCCCTGATTCAGCAGATCGACTGCGTAACTCGGACCGTCGTGAACCTTTTTCAGAGGGTTGGGATTGCCCCGATATTCCGAAGTTCCCCATTTCGAGTGAATTTCAACCACCGGCATCATCGCCTCTCCCGGATATATGGCATCCGGGATTTCACCGTGTTTGCCCGTGCGGGTGGTGTGATGGGGCACGACAATAAAATCGTCCTCGCTCATTTTCCCCTTCATCTCGTCGGCCAGGGTGGCCACATTGCCGCCATCGTACTCGTCGACGAAGAGGTCGGGAAAACCCGTCATATACACATTGTTGTCCCCGCCGCATCCTCCCTGCAGCGAGGCTTCGAAACAGGGCAGAGTCACAAACTTCCCGGGCTCATTGAAGAGATTCGCCACGGCCGTCTGCTCTTTCCATTTGGCATACTCGCAACGTCCGTTGGAGACGTGGTCCGCGGCACTGGCCCAGTCCAAACCGGTGCTGTGGCGAGCCGCTGTAAAACAGTAGTTAAGGGAACGGCAACGTTCAGGATGACAGTTCGACAGGTTGGTGTGGATGTGCGGATCTCCCCACCAAATCGACTCCGTGTTCGCCGAGGAACACCTTGTTGGATTACTGTGGAAAAGACGACCGCCGAGCATACCCTCAAACCGAAATACCCCCTCGTCACCCAAAACAACTCCCCCGATTCGAGCCACAGCCGGCTCGCCTTCGGTGAATGAGATCTCCACATCCAGACCGCCGCCCCCCGACCCTTTGACGCCGACTTTCGCAACAGCGCGCGTTGCCGGAAAGCCGTGCTCGTCATAAACCGCCACTTTAATGTCGAAAGGTATTCCCGGACGGGTCAGAGACGGAATAACCAGATTCAGCGAGTCGGGGACCCCGTCCGGCCCTTCCAGCATCAGAATTTTCCGTTCCATCTCGGCGAGAAAAGTCACGCGGCAATCCATGGTCAAAACCCTTCCATAAAATTGAGCTTACGAAGTCTGAGTCCGAAAAACAAACGCTCGCAAGCATACTCTTACGGCCAGCTTGAGCTTTTAGAGTAGACTCATCCTTCCGCCCTCAGCCCTCATCCTTCCGCCTTCAGCCCTCATCCTTCCGCCTTCAGCATTCAAAAAAACGCGTGTCTCCGAGCTGCACTATGCCGTCACCCAAACCGGCCAATACTCGGTCGCCAACAGTAAGCTTATCAACTCGCACCTCACCACCCACAACCCTCAGAACGATGCTCTCGCCATTCTGGCATAACGTACCCCATGCATAGCCGGTGGACCAAAACCACGTAACTGGTTTCTCCGAGGCAGCAAACCGCATCTCACCAGTCACGGCCGAATAATGAAATCCGGTCAATGCCGCAATAGCGCCCCAGCTGGCCATGGCACGCGCATAGTGATGACCACATTCCGCTTCGTTGAACGGACTCCGTTTACGTCCGTCATAGCGGTGGCGGATCGCCTGGATGCATGCCAGCCCGTCATCAACCAGTCCTTCCTGCAGCATCCCGATCGCGGCTGTGTATTCAAAGCCGGTCATGACTTCGGAAAAATAGGGAAACGGCTGTTCGGGACGCCTGCCCTTCGGGTAGCTTGCCATCAACAAGGCGGATTCACCACCGAGCGCGTAACTGCGTCCACTATTAAAATGACCGTGAAATGTCTGCCGCCAGTTATAGCGCCGAATGCTCTCGTAGGCACGCCGCACATGAACAGGATCGAGGAGGTACCCCAACCCCAGGATATGTGCCATGTACTGTCCCACCAGTTGGTCGATCAAGCATCCTGCTCCGAGCTGCAGTATCGGGCACGGGCCGGGGTTGCGTATGTACAATCCATCCGCAACATCGGCTGGACCGCCAACTGGGCGGATTTCGTGTTCGTAATACTCGCCGTTGAACAACTGTTCGTCAACCCACTGGCGGCCCCGTTCAAACAGGGAATGGCACGTCGCCGCAAACTCATGTTCCTCCCGGAAACGGGGAATCCCGTGGTTCGCGGCCCGACTCCCGTGGGACCCCTCGTATTCAGCCGCGTCCAGCGGACCCTCCAAACCGTACGTTGCCACTTCCCCATCAGCATCCTGCAGATTCAGCGCGAAAAAGGGTGCGGTACGCCGGATGCCTTCCCCAACCTCCGGGATGAACCCTTTCGCCGGCCTATTCATGACCTCCCAGTCTCGCAAATCCCCCCGGCCGCCAAGCGACACGGTGCCCGTCCCAATCCCTCCGAGCGGCATGGCCACCCGGTACAGATGATCACCGTCATACGAGGTCAAAACAGGCCACTTCTTCATTCTGAACTATCCTTATGCCTTCGGATGCAAAACTCAGTTACCGGTGGAGAGTTTATGTTTATAGTAACACCGCAAGATGGCGGTTGCGAAATGGCCTTCGCGCCAGTCGTTCGTGGTTCTTAGTTCGAAAACGACGAACGACGAACCAGAAACGAAGAGCAAGAATTGCGAAAAACTACATTTTGCAATTCTCTACTCTTTAAGCTTGGCGATCTGGTCGCGCAGCATAGCGGCACGTTCAAACTCCAGTGCATCAGCTGCTTCTTTCATTTCACGCTCGAGCTGCTGGATGGTCTCGGTAATGGTGTAATCTCCACCCTCCTCCTCAATGATGGAAGCAACGACCTCCTCCGCCTGTTCGTAGAGACGAAGGCTGGATTGCACGGCGCGCTTAATGGAGCGCGGCGTCACGTTATGCTCAAGATTGAAAGCCTGCTGGTGCTTGCGACGCTCTTCCGTGGTCTCAATCATCCGCCGCATACTATCGGTCATCTTATCGGCGTAAAGAATGACTTGCCCATGAAGGTGACGTGCGGCGCGCCCGGCTGTCTGGATAAGAGATCGTTCTGACCTCAGGAATCCCTCCTTGTCAGCATCGAGAACGGCAACCAGCGACACCTCGGGCAAGTCCAGCCCCTCGCGAAGAAGATTGATGCCCACCAGGCAGTCGAAATCGCCGCTGCGCAAACTGCGGATCAATTCAACTCGTTCAATGGCGTCCACTTCCGAATGAAGGTATCGCACGCGCACATCCAGGTCGCGGAGATAATCGGCCAATTCTTCCGCTGTCCGTTTGGTAAGCGTGGTCACAAGCACGCGCTCGTCACATTCCGCCCGACGCCGGATCTCTTCCAGTACGTCGTCAATCTGGTTTTCCAGCGGACGTACGCTTACTTCCGGATCGAGCAAACCGGTTGGACGCACCACCTGTTCAACCGGTTCCGTGAGTTCAAGTTCGTACGCACCCGGAGTCGCTGAAACAAACAACGTCTGCCCGGTAAGCGTGTTAAACTCCTCGGCCTTCAGCGGTCGGTTATCCAGCGCCGAAGGTAATCGAAATCCGTGATCGACCAATACTTGTTTGCGACTCCGATCCGCGCGGTACATGGCGCCAATCTGCGGTATGGTTACATGCGATTCATCAACGACCGTGATAAAGTCGTCGGGGAAAAAATCGATCAGCGTATACGGACGCGAACCCGGGGGACGTCCGGCCAAGTGGCGCGAATAGTTTTCAATTCCTGAGCAATACCCCAGTTCACGCAACATCTCCATATCGTACATGGTCCGCTGATAGAGCCGTTGCGCTTCGATCAGTTTGCCTTCTCGTTCGAACCGGGCCACCTGTTCATCCAGTTCCTCCGTGATCGCTTTCTGCGCACGTTCGATGCGTTCGTACGGCATGACGAAGTGCTTGGCTGGAAAAACGACGATGCTGCCGAGTTCTTCCTCTTCGTGCTTCGTTAACGCATCTCGGCGCGTGATCCGATCCACGGTTTCTCCCCAGAATTCGACCCGTATCATGTCCTCGCGATAGGATGGAAAAATGTCAACGGTATCCCCCGCCGCACGGAATTCACCGCGGTGCGGCGCCGTGTCGTTGCGATTGTACTGCATGTCCACCAGTCGCCGCAACAATTCGTCACGCTGCAGTTCTCCCCCACGGGTGATAGCTACGCTCATTGCCTGGACATCTTCGGGTGAACCCAAACCGTAAATGCAAGATACGCTGGCGACAATGACAACGTCGCGCCGCTCCAGCAACGCGCTTGTCGCCGCCAGTCGCAAGCGCTCGATCTCGTCATTTATGGAAGCGTCCTTGGCAATGTATGTGTCAGTCTGGAGGATGTAGGCTTCCGGCTGGTAGTAATCGTAATAGCTGACGAAATACTCCACTGCATTCTCCGGAAAAAACCCCTTGAATTCGCTGTAGAGTTGAGCGGCCAGCGTCTTGTTGTGGGAGATAACCAGGGTTGGGCGTTGCACCTCCTGGATAACATTAGCGAGCGTAAAGGTTTTGCCTGATCCTGTAACCCCCAGGAGGGTCTGATACCGACAATCACCCGTTTCCAACCCGTGGACCAACTCCGCAATGGCCTTGGGCTGGTCCCCGGCAGGCTGAAAGTCTGAATGGAGCTGAAAACGGCGACTCATGAACTCCGTATCGTTTTTTTGTTGTGCGTTCACCACTCTTCCGAATGCACCGCATCATCGCGGTATCGCGTACGGCCTTCTTTTGATTCAGCAGGCCAACCGATTGCTATAGCAGCCACCGGAATGACCGATTGCGGAATACCCAGTAAACGCCTGATATGATCGACTCGCTCCTGACGCGGGTGGACGCCCAACCAACAGGCGCCCAGGCCGAGCATACTGGCCGCAATCAGTAGATTCTCAATGGCCGCGGAACAGTCCTGCAACATGTACGACAATTCACCGTCATGCGCACGATGCAGATCACCGCAGACAATGACGCCAACCGGTGCATCCGCCAACATTTTGCCATGCGGAAGTCCATCGGCAATGTGCGTTCGCATATCCTGGTCGCGAACAACAACGAAATGCCATGGATCGGCGGCAACAGCGGATGGCGCGGCCATGGCTGCCTCCAGTACATCGTGGACAACAGTGTCGCCAACCGGTTCCGGTGCGTAGGAACGAATGCTGCGACGCGTGAATAGGTCATTAAGTTTCGGATTCATCGGTTTCAGTCCTCCCTTAGCTGGTTCCTTTTTCACAAGACTCTGAAGCTCTCCGAATTGTCGGCGTCCGGAGAGGTTATGCTCGGTCTGGCGCGAACAGACAGCCGACACGTTGCCCGGCCAGAATTCGTGTCTCATAACCGTTTAGTGTATTCTGTGCCAGGTCCGCGTCAAACTCGATACAACCGGGACGCAACACAACAACAATCGTCGAACCACCGAACTCGAAATAGCCTTTCTCATCCATTTTCGTAAACGTTCGGTCATTGTGCGTGTGCACAATTCGTCCCACGGCAAACGCACCGACCTCAACAAAAGCGGCCCTGCCGAACCCATCAAACTCAACCATGGATACATATCTCGTATTTGATGTGTATACGTCCGCGCGTCGCCGTAGCGCCATAATATTGACGGGCGCAAGTCCTCCGGGTATTTGACGTTCAGTGAGAACACGCCCAGACGCGGGATAATAAAAACGATGGCAGTCAGCGGGTGACAGCCGGAAGACAGCTACAGAGCCTCCGTGAATGTCAGTTGTCTCGTTGTCGGCACCCTTCAACAATCGCGATATGTTGAACCGTACGCCTTTCACCGGGAAGCAGGAAAGGGCGTCGACGGAGGGAAACACCAGCACACGCGAGTCGGCGGGGGCACAGAACTCGTTGGGAGCAGGATTATAGGGACGGGTCCCCTTGCGCAAACAACGAGTGAAAAACTCGTTGAATGTTCGGTATTGCTCAACAGGCTGGGCAAATTCCGAAACATCTATATGCAATTGCCGGATTGCCGAATTGACAGCGTGTCGCGACCAGCGGGAATCAGCATACCACCCCAAGACTCGACTTATACAGTGGGAACGAAACAATGCAAGCCGGGGAAGAGCCCCCAAATAGTTCCGGCAGGTGAGCCTCAACAGGTGATCACCGAGAATGGGTTCATCAAACATGTCTCCCGTCTTACGGTCGTAAACGGTGACCGGAGGTTGACGGGCTTGCTGTCTAAAAACATGCATCAAAGCTCCCAGACAATCCTGCTTTCATGGATGCGGACATTTGCGTCACCATACTCCGAGTCAACCGCAGTTTGCAGTGAAGACTGCGCGCCGTCTTTAACAATGCCCAGCAGGTAGCCGCCGCCACCAGCACCCGCCAGTTTTGCACCTTCGAGGTAGGGAGCAATGCTGTCCATCAATCCGTCAATGAATTCATTGGATGTATTCTCGTCCAGTTCCTTATTCAGTTCCCAGTGCCACCACATCCGCTCGCCCGCCGTCCGGAAATCTCCTCGTTCGATGGCACAAGCCATATCTTTCGCAACGCGTTGAATGTCAGAGAGGATTTCCACCGTCCGCGTCTCGCGCGCGAGCCATTTGCCCATGACCTGGCGCAAAAGATTTTTTGCCAGGCGGCGCTGCCCTGTATCGATAACAATGAGGCGGCGGTCCAACTCGCGGCGAAGTTCCGCATTCAGGTTCAGCGATTTGACCGACAGCTCCTGATAAGCACCGGGGCCCGAGGTGCTCAGCTTCAGCCCCGGGACGAGCCCTCCCACCTGGTCCTGCCATCCCCCCCCCGTAGTCAGCATCTGTTCAATCACCGCGGCAGCATCGAATAATTCCTTGTATCCAGGTGTCACGCCATTGCCGGCCCCCAACAGGAGCAGCCCTTTAGCCAATCCCGCCGCCAGGATACTGCTTGTTCCCAAACCACTGCCCTTGGGAAGGCTCACACGCGAGGCCAGATGCAATCCCCCCCCCAGCGTCTTGCACAGCTCTTGAAGACTCGATGCACGTTCGCCCTTTGGCATGACCAAGAAACAGAAGGCCGCCTTATGCAATGCCAACGGATCCTTGGGATTAGCAAAGTTCTGAAGATCGTCCAAGCTGCAGCAGTCGGTTGAGAATCCCAAATCCTGACTTTCGAGCCGCACGATCGGATCGTCGAGGCGGCGAGCCTCGACCGTGACGGGAAACTCGCCATCAAGACACACCGCCGCATTCAGCACCGTTCCTCCCCGTTCCAATGCGTGTGGAGGCGTATCTGACCAACCTCCCGCAAAATCAATTCTTGCCGGCAGTTGCACCGCGACCGCCGCTTGCTTCCAATCGGTGACTGCCGCAATTGCCGCATGTTCGTTTTGCGCGGCCACCATCACCCGCGCGACTTCCCGAAACGCTCGATCTTCATGCCGCCGCGATAGTTTTCTGAACCGTTCCGATTCCCGCCCCATACGCGCCAGTACGGCAATCGAATAGTGCCATCGCGCCTTGTCCAGAGATTCGTACCGGGCATTCTTATCGTCAGACATACGCGCGATGAGATTGCCCAAATCCTTGTTTGTAGGTATCTTGTCAATCCACCGTGCCACTGGGTGTTCGCTCTCAAAAAAGTGGCGACATTTGTGGAACACAAGCTCGGAAAACAAGGATTCCCACGAACTCCCAAGCACGTCCAGATCCGCACGTTCGTAGCTGGAGTGCAACGAACACCTTGCACTGTGCCGCCACCTGTTCAGACCATCATTCTCCGATCCGCTTTTGCCTGCCTTGAACAACCACAAGCACGCCTCCCAAGCCTCCTGTATGGAGGAGCACACAGGGAAAAGGTTGGCATCCCACAGTTTACATTCCGCATCCGTGCGGGCGTCGGGCCAAAGATCCCCGCGGGAAATGCCACAGCGTGTGAGCCACTGCCGCATCGGTTCCCCTAGAAACGTGGCCGTTGCAAGACCGTCCTTCGGATTGTCATCAACCCCCCATATGCGGACAACATACGTCGGGCCATTGTCCGCATTCTCACTCGCCAGTGGCAGTGAATGGACCACAACATTACTGGGAACAACCGCATCTTCGGGCAACTTCATGTTGCTGACGACTGAGTCTTTCCCGATGGTACACCGTCGTGATATATCGCTGAACTCGACTGTAGTTCCAGCTTCTATCACACACTGCGCCCCCACCTCGCTGTGGAGAATACACGCGGTTTCAGCAACACGACTGTCCTCTCCCAGAACATGGCTGACACGGCGCTTTCCACCCAAAGCACGGACATCGTCATCGTCATACGTAATCAGGCGTTGATATTCACGTACCGTTCCGAAATGAAGGAATTTTGCGGGATGCAGGGTCTCCACATAGAACGGAGTGCCTCGCAGCGAGTCCCATATCGACTGCCGAATGGCCTTAAGGGCGGAAACCGCGGGCCCATCACTCGTATCGTTGATGTAGCTTTCAAACGCCGTACCTGGAGCAAGCGGCGAAAGGATGTCCCCGTACAGGTTCACCGATGTCCGGGACTCCACCGCCTGGTGAAGCCAGCCGCCGTGAGCACAGCCATCCAGCCATAATGCCGATGCCGTATTGGCATCAACGTAGACAATTCCCGTGTCAACCAAGGCATGGCCTCCATCGGAAAGAGCCCCATACTTCCGAAGGGTTCGTAAAGCGGGCTTGTGCAAAAACAATTGAACACGTCCGCTGGCATCCGGCACAAAAACACCATGGTGAGTAGCTGTTTCACAATCTGTTCTTATGGCGATGCCAGTCATTCCTGGACGAACAAGGCTAAGCTGAGAGTGGTCGAACAGAAGGAGTACATCGCCGGATGCCAGCAAAAGGCCAGGCCCGATCGTCCCCGGAAGCCCACTCAACGCCACAAACAATTCATCAAACAATGTCGATGGACGACCTGACGCAAGCAAGCGTGGGATGGGAGCAAAAACTTTACCGAAGGCGGAGTACTGAGGGAGACGTTTACTGTCACCGCCGGAATGCAATACAAGAATACGGCGGTCCGCAAAAAAAGCTTGCCCCTCTCCCTCTCCGCGGTCCGGCGGAACACCATACTGAGCAGTAAGTTGCTCGAGAACATTCAGTGTAGCGCCACCGGATCCTATCCGTATACCGCCGGGATCGGCAACAACATGGAACGCGGTTTCCTTGGGAAGCATCCCCAGCTCATGACGGACCCGCAACTGGTACCGAAAAGCCGCCGCCTGCGACTCGTTGGCCGCGGTCAACACGACGTCATCCCATGTGGGCAAACGCCTTGCGCCGTGAAGCGCGTCGCTATAGACACGCCAGTTGTTGAGGTGAGCTTGGTGAAAGAAGGCTGTCTGCATAGGAGTCCACGGGGTTACAGGCAAACAAGCAGAAAATGACCGCCATCTTAGCTGGACCTTGCGTGAAAAAGTCAAGCTTGTATCGCGTCAACGTTGACCGAGGAAGGAGCAATGCATTTCACATATCCCAACAGCCGACACCGCTCTGACGCGATCTGAGTCGCCCGCCTTCAGGCGTTCCGCGTCCGCCGCGCAGCCTTAATCCACACGACTTCAAGAGATGGCGACAATGTGCACCTCGGCCGGCACAAACCTATTGCTCTGTCTCCGCCGGTGACAATGGAACATCGTGCAAAGGAGGCACGGGATTCAGAGGCGGATTCACCGGAACAATTTTCGGCCCCACCGGGTCAGGCAGCTGCTCAATCTGCATAAGGATATCGGGATTCACACCGAACACCCAGCTGTCCGCATACCAACAATCGAGTGGTGCTTCCAGCAGTTCGTTGCACTGTGTACATAACCACTCGGCCGCGTTCATGTAGTCATCCGCATTATGGCCTTCCATAATTTTCGTACCGCGGATAAACTCGGCCGGCGAATCTTTATCCAGAATAGTCTCCTCCACCAGCACCCGACCGGCAAGAACGTCAAGAGCAAAGTACTCGGTGCGCTTGGGAATGTTCTCCATGGCTCCCTTGGCTAATGCACCGTCTTCAAAAAGCACCTTGTGAAGCTTAGCCAATGTAATGTGCAGATCTTGCCCCTGAATGGAGATCAACGGCAAAAACGCATAGTCCCGCTCGAGACATGCCAGAACGCCAAATTCAAGGATACTCCCGGCACGGATCGTATCATCCGGCGTGGATACATAATTCCCGTCCACCACCACCTCGCCCTCGATACATGCAACTTTCATGTAGTGCGACATGCCGTCTGTATGCAGCAGGTAGGCCACGATAAAATCGGTAGATTTCGCGATGGCCACTCCCAAGGGCGTTGCAACCTCAAACCCGTATTTCTTCGGCTTATTATCCAACGTTACCTTTACTTCTCCCATGACAAGCCAGACACTGACACGTCTGGGTGTCTCTTCGTATTTCTGAAAGACCGCACCCGTGCTCTCCAGAAGGCGCACTGTGTTCCCTTCACCGATTTGAACAAGAGCTGAACCGTTTTTTCCCGTCCGAAATTCCGTACCAAACGGGTAAGTCGCCCCCTTCTCCGCCGGATAAAATTGCCGCACTTCCTCAGTGCGGACATATACTCGTCCTTTCGTCGCACTGAGCGTGATTTCATTCTCCACGGCTGCACCTTGCGCACATACGGTATCAGCCCCAAACAATGCCGCCGCACATACGGCTCCACATACTGTCATCCATAACCTGGGTCTCATGGTTTTACTCCCTGCTCTGATTATTGATAATACGAATCGGTTGAAGTTGTTCTCAACACCTTTAAGCTAGCTTCTCTTTCGCGAAAGGTCAATACCGTCCACGGGTTTGGACGTCGGGTTTGCAGGAGAACGGCGAATATACCACAAACCCCTGATGCTTCAGTATGGCACGCGGCGAGTAACTCAACGGGATACCGTCCAAATCCGTCACACAACAACCGGATTCACGCGCAATAATGGTGCCTACCCCCGTGTCCCAATACCATGTCGGCCCCAGTCGCGGGTATACATCGGCAACACCCTCGGCGACAAGACACATCTTGAGAGAACTTCCTGATGGAATGGTTTTTCGCACCCCGTTCCGCACCAGCCAATGCCGAGTCTCCGCCGATGAATGCGACCGGCTCACTACGGCGGTTAAACGGTCGCTTTCTCGCCTGACATGCAACCGTTCAGCTTCGCCCTTATCCGCTCGCCGGAACGTTCCGCCACCACGACTGGCCCAATAGATGACCTTGGCAGCCGGAACATAAATCACACCAAGCACCGGATCGCTATCCTCAACCAAGGCAATATTGACGGTGTATTCCGGCAGTCCCTTAATGAATTCCTTCGTGCCGTCCAGCGGGTCTACCAGCCAATACCTGAAGCAGTTTGCGCTCTCAACGGTTTTTATCTCACCCTCCTCCGAGATCACGGGGATGTCCGGGTCAAATCGACACAGGCCCTCAGCAATCACTTTGTGCGAATGCATATCCGCTCGGGTTACCGGTGAACCGTCCACCTTCTCGGCAACTGTGCGAGGTTCGTTCTCAATGGCGGTTATTGCGCTGCCGGCTTCCAACGCAATCTCGCGACATACTTCCAAGATATTCTTGAGGTTCTCGTCACTCACCGGTATTTATCCTTGCAATAATACCCCGCTGGGCCAGCACCGCCAAAATACGCTCTACCGCCTCGTCCACCGTCAGTTCGTGCGTCGGCAACTCAACATCGGCATTCACGGGCGGCTCATACGGCGCGCTCACGCCGGAGAAGTTGCGGATTCGACCGTCCCGCGCCCTTTCGTAGAGCCCTTCCGCATCCCGTTTTTCGCATGCGCTAAGTGGTGTACTTACATACACTTCCACAAACCTGTCCTCACCCACGGCTTGCCGCGCGTGATCCCGCCCTTCGCGATAGGGCGATACGAACGCGGCAATGGTGATCATGCCAATCTCGTTACAAAGCTTCGCGACCTCGGCGGCTCGGCGAATATTCTCCGAACGGTCATTGCCGGAAAATCCCAAGTCACGGCTCACGCCAAGACGAAGATTCTCACCATCCAGAACGTGAGCAAAATACCCCATCTCGAACAACCGTTTTTCCAGTGCATATGCAACCGTAGATTTGCCCGCCTTCGGCAGCCCGGTCAGCCAGATCGTGGCTGGGCTTTGCCGCAAACGAGCAGTCCGTTCATCCAGCGTAACACCGCTCTGCTTCGGATGTATATCCCTGCTGACAGGACGTTCCTGCTGCTTTTCTTCCACAATCAGGTCGTTAGGTTCCTGTTCCAAGATCATGCCTGCGCCAACCGTGACGTTCGAAGTACGGTCAATGATAATGAAGGATCCCGTGGCATGATTTTGGCGATAAGGATCGAAAGCAAGGGGGCGATGCAACTCAAACACGGCGCGCCCAATCTCGTTCAGCCCAAGCTTCGCCGCTTTCTCTCTGTGCAGAGTATTGACGTTAACCGCGTAACGAACATCGGAGACCAGCGCCGGCACCGTATTGGTGGTCTGCTTTAGCAAGTACGTCTCATTGGCGACCATGTCGGCATCACTCATCCACACTACCATGGCCTCAAGCCGTCGTTCGATACGGGGGACATTATTGACGTGTACAATCATATCCCCCCGGCTCACATCAATCTCGTCGGCCAGCGTAACCGTTGTCGACATTGGCGGGAACGCCTCCTCCATGTCACCATCATACCCGACAATTGAGGCCACTTTCGAACGCTGACCGGCGGGCAACACCAAAACGTCGTCGCCAACCCTGAGTATGCCAGACCCCACAGTCCCGCAAAAACCACGAAAGCTCCGGTCGGGCCGCAACACATACTGCACGGGATATCGCAAGTCAATAAGATTCCGGTCACTCGCAACGTGTACCGTTTCCAAATAGTCGAGCAACGGAGGACCATGATACCACGGCATCCTGTCGCTTTCCTCGACTACGTTGTCCCCTTTGAGCGCGGAGAGCGGAATGAATTCAATGTCCGGTATCTCCAATTTGGTCGTGAAATCAATGTAGTCCTCTCTGATCTTTTGAAAGTACGCCTCGGAATAATCCACCAAATCCATTTTGTTGACAGCCACAACGACGTGCTTAATACCGAGCAGGGAAGCGATAAAGGTGTGTCGACGCGTCTGGGGGAGCACGCCTTGTTCAGCATCGATGAGAATGACCGCCAGATCGGCCGTCGAGGCCCCCGTCGCCATGTTCCGAGTATACTGCTCGTGTCCCGGACTGTCGGCAATGATGAATTTTCGCCTGGGCGTTGAAAAATAACGGTAGGCAACATCAATCGTAATGCCTTGTTCCAGCTCGGCCCGCAACCCGTCCAACAGCATTGCATAGTCAATATCCTCTCCGGCCGATCCATGGCGAGCCGAATCGCGCTTCAAGGCGGACACCTGATCCTCGTATACGGTTTTGCTGTCAAACAGTAAACGCCCGATGAGCGTCGATTTACCGTCGTCCACACTTCCCGCTGTAAGCAGTCTCAGAAGGTCCTTCTGCTCGCTCTCCGCAAACAACTGTTGCACTTTGGTGGAAGAATCCATGACCGGTTAAAAGTACCCTTCGCGTTTTTTCAGTTCCATGCTTCCCTCGGCGTCGTGATCAATCACGCGTGTCGCGCGTTCCGAATCCCGCGCCAGCATGGTTTCTTCAATAATTTTCTCCAGGGTATCGGCATTGGAGGGTACCGCGCCAGTACACGGATAACAGCCCAGCGTGCGGAATCGGCACATGATCCTCCGCGGCTTCTCGCCTGCTTGCAGCGGGATGGGGCCGTCCAGGGGAATAAGCTGTCCGTCCCGCACAATCATCTCCCGCTCCCTGGCAAAATACATGGGAACAATCGGAATCTGCTCAACGTAGATGTAATGCCAAATGTCAAGCTCCGTCCAATTGGACAGCGGAAAAACACGAATGGACTCTCCCTTGTCATGGCGACCATTGTATATGTTCCAAAGCTCCGGACGCTGATTCTTGGGATCCCATTGGCCAAACTTGTCGCGAAACGAATAAACCCGTTCCTTGGCACGTGACTTTTCTTCGTCCCGCCGGGCACCGCCAAATGCCGCGTCGTATGCTCCCTCGGTCAATGCATCCAATAAGGCTTGGGTTTTCAGCAACCCGCAACATTTCTGAGTTCCAAGATCAAAAGGGTTGGCGTTCTGCCGGATAGCTTCTTCATTTGTGTGGACAATCAGCCGAACACTGGGCTCTCGCGCAATCCGGTCACGAAATTCATACATTTCCTTGAATTTATAGGTGGTGTCAATATGCAGAAGGGGAAACGGAAGCTTGCCCGGGTAAAAAGCTTTCTGCGCGAGTCGCAGCATGACGGACGAGTCCTTGCCGATCGAATAGAGCATGACCGGGTTGTCAAATTCGGCCACCACCTCTCGCATGATATGGATACTCTCGGCCTCGAGTTGTTTAAGATCGGTTAAGCGATATCGACTCATGCTTTTCCTTCCGATGGGTCGGTTGGCGGGAAGAGAAAACGTTCCCCTGTAAGATAATCCACTACCCGTTGAACACAAACAGCCACAGGTTGCTCGGACGTATCCAAGCGAACGTCCGGATGGAGGGGGGGCTCATAGGGTGCATTCACGCCCGTGAATTCCCGTAGTTCGCCCGATCGGGCTTTCTTATACAAATTCTTGGGGTCCCGAGCCTCGCACGTTGCCACAGGCACATCCAGATAAACTTCAACGAAACGATCATCGCCACAAAGTCCACGCACGCGCTGGCGATCGTCGCGATAGGGAGAAATGAACGCGGTCAACGTAAGTATGCCACAGTCGGCAAACAATGTGGCAACCTCACCGATACGCCGGATATTTTCGCACCGTTCGTCGGGGGAAAACCCGAGATCCGCGTTCAGTCCGTGGCGTACGTTGTCGCCATCCAGAACATACGCAAGATGCCCCTCGTCGATGAGTCGTTCCTCCAATGCTCGAGCAATGGTGGATTTACCGGAGCCGCTAAGGCCCGTAAACCATATCACCCCACCCCGTTGGCCCAACAGCACCTCGCGCTGTCGACGTGTGACAGCCCCGCTGTGCCACGTGACGTTGCGCCGAGTGTCGTCATTGAATTGGTCGCTTTGGCTCATAAATGTTATCTGGATGGACCTCCGAGTCAGACCTTTTCGCGGAAGGTCGAGTTACTCTGATCGATAGTTGGACATCTCGCTCGTCAACCAAGGGCGCAGGTCAACCACATGCCGGGCCGCACGATCCGCCCGTTCAACGTTGCCTAGGCCATATTCCGTTTTGGCCAGCACCCGCCAGACTTTGTAATTGTTCGGGTTATAGGCCCCCGCCTGTCGCATCATGGAGATTCCCGCTTCCGAGACAGGGCCAAGCTTGCCCCCGTCGGCGTATCGGACAATATCGTCATTTATCAGACGTCGGCCTAATTCATACCAGGGCAACCAATAGGCCGGCGCCCATTGCACAGCCTTCCGCAGCTTGGCCAGGGAACATTGCCCAAGATAACCATTACGGTCCAACCGGTATGCATCCGCCCCGAAGACGAGTACAAGAGTAAGGACAATCACGCCCAGAACCGACACGATGCGCCGTTGCCATTCATCCACATTCTTTTGCGCGTCCAGCGCACTCTTGCCCATGGTCTGAGAAAACGGAACCGCAACGGCCGTCAATATACCGAGGAGCACGGCATTCAACGGTATCCTCGCACCGAAATCCACCATCCAGTTGGCAGCCATAGCAACCCACATTCCCGCCGCGGCAGGCAAAAATACGCCGGAGGTGCACGGTTGGGACGCGCAGATTGCCGCCGAAGGCCCCGTGAATCTCCGCCTCGATTTCAGCAACGATACTCGGCCTCCCAATCTGGCGTAAATTATGGAGCACCAAATACTGCCGGTAACAAGTACGACCAGAATCGTCCCTATCCCCCCCCCCTCCGCCAATATCTGCACATATTCGTTCTCGGCATGGAGAGCGCCTTTGCGTGAGTCCGATGTTTTATACGCTGGATACACGGTACGGAAGGCACCAAATCCTGCTCCCGCAACTGGAAATCGTCGCCATATTCGAAGAGCGTCCGACCACATTTGGAAACGCGTTTGAGCGCTTGCTGTTTCCGTCGCATCCCGGAGAGAATCTATCCTCTCCCGGCTGCTCTCGGATGGCCAAAGAAGAAGGGCCAAAACAACAGCCATCCCCAGCATACTGGCAACCGTTGCAGCTAGAGGACGACTCTTGACAAGCAGCGCCGAAGTCGCCCCAACCCCAATGACAAGCGTCAAAATACCTCCGCGCGACAGTGAAAAGAAAGCACCCGCCACCAACGCCGCAAAACACATACCGTAGATCACGATACGTAACAAGCCCACGGCATTGCCTGGCGCTGGCGGACGTTGCCCCTCGGATGCCGCGGCGTCATCACGTATTGTCCATCGATGAGGACCGTGCGGACGAACAGTGAGAAGCAATGCAAACGGGGAAAGAATCGCACAGAAAAAGGCAAAATGATTCCGGTTAACAAAGGGTCCCATGGATTTGCCGTGCGGTACGGCAATCAGCCACAACAGCTTTTTCCCCTGCGGAAAAACGACTTGTCCCAGTATCCCCAGCACGGCAATACACCCCGCCCCCAAAACAATAACCTGAACTAAACGACTCCTAAATGGGAAGGGCAAACCAACCACAAGCCAGAAGGCAGCCCATATACTGACGGTAAGAAAAAGAAAACGCAGAGTTCCTGCCGCGTTGAAGGATAATCGCCCCAATACCACTTTGCGCTGCCGTTTCATGCTGACGGAAGTATCCTCCTCCGTGAATGAAACGCCACCTTGCGCTGGGGCGTCCATAACATCCTCCGACAACGTCACAGCCTCATGTGCACGCCGAAAAAAGGTGGCGCGCAGCTCTGGCATCAGCAAGATGGGCCAAGGCATGAGTGTGCTGAGGATAAAGATAAGCGCGACTAGACTTGAATACCAAGTCACCCTCGACGCATTCCAAGGAGAAGACTTCCGCTGTAATACCAAGACCAGCGTAAGACCCGCCGCCGACACCCTGACCCCTCCGTCAAGGCCGCCGCCGGCAAATACCAAGTACGTCAGGATACCCAGCAAGAAAACTGTAACCATAATCCGGGCGCGCAACGTCACTCGTCTTTCACGCCTTCAAGCGATTCTCCGTTGCCGTGCTCGTCCTCTTCCTCTGTCCCTTCCTCGTCACTCTCGTCGGGACCGTAATAATCGTACCCGTACCCATAGAGAGCCTGACTGTAGTACTGGTAGTAAGAATACATACCATACCGCATGTAGCCGGAGTAGCCTCGGTAGTAGTGACCATGCCCGCGAGGCATCTCGATCGCGTTCAGGCAGAACCCCAAGACATTGGTTCCCTCCAGACGTCGCAAAGCATGACGCATAGCCGGAAAACTTGCCTTGCCATGCAACGCCATGAGAAGTGCACCATCACAAGATTTGGCAACCATAGCCGTGTCGACGATCCGACCGATGGGCGCGCTGTCCAAGATAACAATATCGTATTCCTGCCCCCAGCTGTCCAACAGACTGCCCAGTCGCTCCCGAGAGCACAATTCCGACGCCTCGTAGACAAACTTGCCTGCCGGGATAAAATCGACATTCTCGTAGTCCGTGTGACGCAAGGACTCACGCCAGTCCGCCACTTCGCCCATCAAAATTTGCGTCAACCCATGGTCCGAATTCTTTTGTCCGAGCACGTTGTGAAGATTGGGACGACGTAAATCCGCATCGACCAGCAAGACACGCCTCTCACTCCAGGAAAAAGCCACGCCAAGGTTGGCTACCGTCGCGGATTTTCCTTCTCCCGGATCCGCCGACGTCACCAACAACGCGTACCCCTTCTTGTCCTCCAGGTAACCATCAAGGCTAATTCGGAGGCTTCGATAGGCCTCAGATACCGCATTCGGCTCGTCTTTGTCCATAATAATCGTTTCTTCCGGGTCATAATCGTGCAAAACACGCTGCCAACGCGGGATCCCGCCAATGAACGGAAGGCCAAGCTTCTGTTCAATTGCCATGATATCGGTGAACTTCGAGTCAAAAAAGAACAGCAGAAACGCCAGCCCGACGCCAACCCCAAACGCACCGGCAAAAGAAGCAGGCACCACGATCATGGGCTTAGGCCAAACCTGACCGATCCCCGCTGGCTCAGCCACCATGCGCGTAATCAGCGATTCCCCGCTCTGTGCCGATACATCGATAATCCGGTGGGCAATCGAACTGACAAGCTTTCCCAAACGTTCAACCTCCTGCTGAAGATCTCTGTATTCCGATGCTTCCGCAATCGTTAAATCCTGTTGTGGACCTGCCCATCCCTGGGTTACGTCAGACAATGCTTCCTGCTGGATTTTCAACGCATTGTAGCGCGCCTGAAGACGACGGCGTGCAAGCTCACTCTGAAACTTGATACTCTCTTTTGCCTGATGGATGTTGGTCCGCAATTTCACCATAACCGGGTGTTCCGGCTTGTAGGTGTCCAGCCTTTTGTCGTACAGAGCCTGAAGTTGGGAAATGGCGAACTCCATCTGTTCCCAATGCGACGTTTGACCTAGCCCCGAAAAACGAGGCACCGCCGTCTGTTCCGACTCACCTTCACTGGTCGATGCAGTTTGCCCCTCTTCGCCCGCCGCTGTGTTGGTGTCCGCGGCGGTCGTGAGAGGCTGCGATCCGCCCCCGCCGGTCCCCTGGCCCGATGTTGCGCCATGTGCTTCCAGCGAAAGTGCCAGCTCATCTTGAACCGTCGGCGCATCCGCGTCTTTCAACGCACGCAACTGGATACCTATCATGGCCCGTTCCGTGCGCAGGGACTGCTGCCTCTGCAACAGCTTGTC